>NZ_JBHRWK010000020.1:0-187177 GCF_042647925.1 Amycolatopsis speibonae | reverse complement strand
GCCGATCAGGGTTAGTCCACACAACCGACCATGATCAACTGGTGGCCGCACCTGTCTGCGGGCAGCCCACCAGCGACATCACGAAGTCCGTCTGGAGTACTAGCTCTGAGCTTGCCCACAAATTGAAGCCAGCGTTCTCCGCGTAGCTCCCAGGCGACCTCACCAGCCCGATCAGCGAAGGAGTCGTCCCTCCCCCTACGACCAGGCCGCTGACCACGCAGTCTGGCCCTCCCAGCGAGCTGGGACAACCTGTTCAGCAGCCCCCGAACTGACGGATCGTCACTGTCGTGGCGACGCCGGTGACGATCTCTGTACATTGTGTGACAGCGAGGTACACAGCGAACACCAGGGGGGCTGTCGTGGTCGATTCAGGTGAGATCAGCGATCATCCACCTTTGGAGGCGTTCCGAACCGGCTTCCGTGAGGGTTTCCGCGCAGGGCACTCCTCCAGCTTCCATGGTGAACGTCCTCAACATTACCGGCCCGTCCTGAAAACAGTGCAGGCACTCGACGACGGTCCATTCCGCGATGGCTTTTTCACGGGATACGACGAGGGCCTGCAAAGAGGTTTGCAGGATAGGCTCGAGGCCGAGACATATACCGGCGGCACGGAACATCTACGTTCCATGTCCACCGAGGTTGCCGGCGAAGCAGTCAAGGTCGCCGTCTTCCTGGGCCAAGCCGCGGTCGCCGGAGTCGTCGGCAACGCGATCTACGATTCGGTCAAGTCCACGATCCGAGCCGCAGGGCGGCGATGGGCCAAGCGCCGGGAGGCGCAACCCGAAAGCGGTTTGACCGAACAGGAGGCAAGAGATCTGGCCTGCGTCGCGGTGATGCTGCGGTGGCCTGAAGAGTCCGACATCAGGGCCACCAGCGTGACACGCACTCGGATGCCGATTTTCCCGCCCGGCGTACCTCGGCCACGCATGCTCACTGACGACGACCTGAGATACGAAACGTCATGGAGTGTCACCGTTCGGGGCACCGCGCCCGACGGCCATGCCACGTACCAAGTCGTGCTACCGCCTGGCGACGCCCCAGAGAACGCAACGGTGCTGATCGAAACCTGGTCCCGGAAACTACCACCGCTTGATCGTCGACACTAGCCGGTGACCATTTATCGCCTTTAATGCAACCTTGGGCAGAACGTGATACTTCTCGTTCGTGCCGACCAGGACGTTTTCGACAATGTCGGTGAGAGTCGTGGCGTGTCGTTGACACTAGACTGTCCGATATTGATGCAACGATTTTGTGTCTACGACAACAGTAGGTTCGGGTGGCGCGTCCGGATGTGGCTTCACAGCAGGCCGTATGCGGTCAATGCTTCGGCACCGGAACTGCTACGGTTGCGGAGACGTCGTGCTGTGTCGTCGTACTGCCGACTCAGCCTCATGGCAGATTGAATGTCAATGCCGCCCTCATCAAGTTTCAGATGCAGGGATACATAACGTCTCTGCAGATCAGCCAAGGTTGTCAGCGTGACGTCTGCCTCGAACGAGACCTCCTGCAGCAGGAGCCTCGGGCCGTAGGCGCGCCTCACACGACGACGGGCCGGCTCGGTGAACCCGGACGACGATACGAGAAGGCCAAGGTCAGCTCTGATGTCACTGAGTTTGGCAGAAATGCCTCGACTATGTCGATCCCGACAGGCGCCCGGCGGTGCTTGCACTCAGCCGCGACGACAACAGCGCATCCAGCGACAGCGCCGATCACTCGAATATCGATCTCACGTGGCCGCCCACTAAGCTCGCCGATCACTCGCACATGATGCTCGACCCGGGCACCTGGGTCCATTTCCGCAAGAAGGCGAGCGACGGCTTGCTCGTACAGATACCAGTCAGGCGAGTTGCCCTGGTCACGCGACATGATCGGCATGGACCGGCTCACTGAGCCAGCGGGCTTCCGCGCCGACCGCTCTAAAGACTCGACAGTTCGGCTGTGACATTGGATTCTCCCGCCAAGCGGGCCCGCTCCCGACTTGCAGGGTAGCCAATTCCAACGAGGGATCACCGCGCACTCACAGCGACGTTCGCCCGGTTCGGACATCTCTGACTACTGATCCACCTGCGATGACTCCAGCAAGGCACCAAATGGCCGCGCCGTGAGAAATACTGAGGGTTTGAATACCTACACTCCACCGGTTCGATAATCAAAGTTGCGTCTCGTGTGGATTGTAGCCGCGATTCGGTGAAATTCCATCCCGGGTCGAGTCAAAACTTATATCCAGCTTGACATCCCGACGTACACGGAGCGTTCCTGGTTGTGTCATAGCGCGGATCACGCATCGCAACGCCGAAAAAGGTGTCTCTTATGGACGGATTACACGCTGCCGTTCCCGGCTGTGCCGCAATGCTTCCGGTTTTGCCGGAGGGCGAGGTGTGGGTGGCGATGCCGTACAAACCAGCATTCCCCGGCATCATCCCCGCTGACGAGACACCACCGGGTGTCATCGAGGACCAGACTTGTTTCCCCGTCCTGGAAGCGTTCTACGGCACCGCCCAGTACCGCTTCACCTGGCACGGAGACACGCTAGAAATTCACGACGACCCCTGGGGCGATGTGGAATCCCAGCCGCGCGTGATCCAGCCCGGGGACGACGGCCGTTACGAGATCCGTGACTTGTGGTATCCCGTCGCTCCGTCAGCGGTCGGCGAACTGTGTCAACGTCATCCCGACGCGCTGGCCGCGCTGACGCATGACGACACCCCAGCCCCTGCACCGAACATGCTGGCGTACCTGACCGCCCAGCCCGGCGCGTCGTCGAGGATGCGGCAGAACGTCGAAACCGCGCTGGCGAAACTCGCCACCGAACTGGGTCGGTGACCGCCATGGTGGCCGTCACGGCGCGCGACGTGCCCGAGATCCGGGCACGGATGAGCGATTGGGCCCGTGATCCCGGAGTGGACGGCGCGGGCAACTGGTTCCGGTTCTTCGTCGGCCCCCGGCCCGAGGACACAGCGGGAGAGCCCGCGTTCCCGCCATTGGACGACGTCGGTGCCACGATCGCGGACACACTCCGCGCCCAGATCCCCGCCGCCGAACTGTTCTACGTCTCCGCCGACCTGACCGACCTCGCGAGCCACGCCGCGACCACCCTGACCGACTACCGCCTCCACCCCGAAGACCTGCCCGCCCCCGTAGGGCTCATGGTCTACGAGCACCCGCCCGTCGCGGGAACCGCCTCATCGCGGCACGACGCCGTATCGCTGGTCTCGTGGGGTCCAGGGCGCGGCGGTGTGTGGGTGCAGAGCTGGGGAACCGTCCCCGACCCCGAACCTCCAGCAGTCCGTGTTGGACGCACGCTCGCCCGCCTGCCCCGCGACCACGCCCTGTCCCGGATGCGGAAAGCCGCCGCGCTGAACCTGCCAGTACCCGCACCGGGCAACAAGCCCTCGAGCCACGACGACGCCGTCGACCTCGGCGCCAAGCACATCCTGGCCACGTTCCTGCGCAATGCCGAACGCGCACCGATTCCGCCGAGTTTCTCCCCTCCACACGGATACGAATGGCGCGGCCTCACGCCCATGACGTTCACCGACATGAAGGGCTGGCCCAGCGCCCTGACCGAAGGTACTTCCGCCGCCGATATCGACGACGCCCAGATCGCCTTGCAGCGCACGATCCTCGCCACCTGGCTGCTGATGGGCCAGACCCTCGTGCAGTCCGAACGCGCCAGCGCTCCCCGAGCCGCCCGCCGACGCATCGAACGCTACGACCCGGCACTCGACACCGCCGTCCGCCTCGTCGACCTCCGACGCGCCCGCACCGCGCCCACAGACCACAGCGACGACAGCTCCACCAAGAACACCCGCGAATACCGCCACAGCTGGATCGTTCGCGGCCACTGGCGCAACCAGTACTACCCCAGCAGGGGCGACCACTGCCCCATCTGGATCGCCGACCACCTCGCCGGACCAGAAGACAAACCCCTCATCGGCGGCGAACGCGTCAACGTCCTACGCCGCTAACCCGGACACAGTCACGCCCACGGCGCGAGCGGGCGATGACCATCCACATCAGACGCCCTGCAGTAGCAGGCGATTATCGACAAAGGGAAGGGAACCATCAGCATGACCACCACAGAAAGCATCGATACCCCGGAGACCCAAACAGCTCCCGCCCCTGTGACGATCGTGGGCGACCTCTACAACGGCACCGCCGAGTTGCCGCTTGGTGACATCGCCGCCCGTATCCGCGAGAACCTCGTCGCCGTGCAGGACGACGATCTGATCCACGCCGATGCGGAGTTCACGGTCGTGGCCGACGAGTCCGGTCCGCAGAATCAGATCCACATCACGATCTCCGGGTTGCCCCACAGCGATCACGGCACCGCCGACGCCCCGGCCATGGACGTGACCCGGGATGTCTTCCAGACGGTGTTCGCGCTCGCCAGCCACTACAACCGATTCACCAGCAGCCCCTACCAGCTGCGGTACCTCGTGGTCATGCAAACCGTCCACGACAGCGGAACCGTCTACGCCGAAGGTGCCGGTGCCATCGGACTCTGGGGCACGCTGCCCAAGCCCGAACCCGAAGATGGACCTCTCCGCCAGGGGTAAGGACCTTGAGGGCGACAAGGAACCCATTGCGGGGCGTGGCAATCACGAACCTCGCCCCGCAATGGGTGTCAGCTGCCCGGTGACGACTCGGTTTCCCGGTTCTGCTGACCGAGCCGCCCGATCGGTCCGGTGCCGTCAGCCGAGGGCGTCGAGCAACTCGCGCTCGCGCTGCGCACTGAGGCCTGCGCGTCTTTCCCGGTCCAGCCCCTGGTCGCGTTCCCAGCGCAGCGTGTCGGCCAGCACCTCCGCCGTGGGCCGGTGACGTAGCCCCGCGGCGCGCGCCGCCGATCCGTCCCGGGCCGCCCACCCTTCCCAGCCCGGCTCGACCTGCCACATCGCCAGCGATTCGGGCCCCCGGTACTGGGCCACGCCGTTGGCGAGCAGCCACAGCGGGTCGGCGGTGACCACCGGACCGGTGTGCCCGCCGACGGCGCGGGACAGCTCGATCCATTCCTGGAACGGAACGACCGGGCCGACCGCGTTGTAGGTGCCGGTGGTTCCCGTCTCCGCGGAGTCGAGCAGCCAGGAGGTGAGGTCCCGCACGTCGACCACCTGGGTGGGCACCGCCGGGGTGTTCGGGACCAGCATCGGCGCTCGCGGATCGCGGGCGGCCCGGGCGACCCAATAGCCGGAGCGCCCGCTGTGATCGCCCGGGCCGCCGATGAGCCCGGCTCGGGCGATGAGGAGCCGGTCACCCACAGCGGCCGTCGACGCCAGCTCGCAGGCGACCTTCGCCTCGCCGTACAACTCGTGGCCGACCTCGCTCCGGTCCGTCGGGGCGAGCAGGGCCGCGGACTCGTCCGCCCCCAACGTGGCGTGGGAGGCGTAGGCGTTGCCGGACGAGACATACACCCAGTGCCCGGCTCTGCTGCTCAGCACGTCGAGCGCTCCCCGAACGAAGCCCGGCTGCCATGACACCTCGACGACCGCGTCCCAGACCCGGTCGAGCAGGGGCCCGTACGCCGACGGATCGCGCCGGTCGGCGGCGACCAGCGGCGCTCCGTCCGCGACTTCTCCGCTCTCACCCCGCGCGAGGCAGGTCACCCGATGGCCGCGTTCGATCGCCAGCCGCGACAGCTCTCGAGCCACCCACGCCGTTCCGCCCAGAACCAAGATCTCCATACCGACACTCAACCACCGGGATCACCGCCCGGCCAGGCGATTCGCCGACAGCAGATGATCAGCCGCCTGACCGATCCCACCCCTCGGGCAAGGAAGTCCACTCGCTCGGCCGGGGTGATGGTTCCAGGGCAGGATGAGACCCGCCGTGACTGCCACGTCAACCGGAGCTCGCGTGACCAGTTGTCGCGGGAAAGCACCGCAAGCCCAACGTGTCCACATGAGACACATGTCTTGTTTGACGGATCGCTTGACAACGGCGCGGTGACGGAGCGTCCATAGACGTGTAGCCCGAACCACCGGACGCGCACCGGCGGTGCCAACGACCCCGGCCGGGGCATGACCTTCCCATTCCACGCCAGCACTTGGAGTTCGTCATGTCCCAGGAAAACAGCAACACCCGCACCACTCCGGCTACCGACACCATCGACAGTGTCAGCCACCTGCACGTAGTGGCCGACGCTCCCCGTCAGCAAAACGCGCCCACCACGGAAGACAAAGTGCGGGAAGCACTGACCGACAATCCCGGCGCCACGACCGCCGCACTGGCGACGGCCGCCGGAGTCGGCCGTTCGACCGCCGCGAAAATCCTGGCCCGCTGGGGGCTCGACGGCTCCGCGATCCGGACAGCCGGAGACGGCCCGCGCCATCCCGACACGTGGACGAGCTCCCCATCAGGCCATGACACCGACACACCCGGCACCGTGGACACCCGACCGGACACCACAGCGAGCGACACCACCGACCACACCGCGACAGCAAACGAGCCCGGCCCCGACGGCGCGATCACCACAGCAGTACAGGAGGCCGCCACCGGTCCGGCCGCCGATGACGCCCCGGAGGCCACTGCCACGGACACCAACGACGAGACGGGGTCGGCTACTGCCTCCGCCGTCGAGACCAGCCCGTTGCCCGACACCACGCTGGGGGCCCCGGGAGACAACGCGACCGGAACCGGGCCATCTGCGGCGGAATCGCCTGCGGACACCGACACTGTCGCCAAGAACCGTCTGCCCAAGGGCGGTCTGCGGGCCCTGGTGGAGGAATACCTGACAGAGCACCCGGGTGAGAACTTCGGGCCCGCCAAGATCGGCAAGGACCTCGGGCGTTCGGGCGGGGCGGTCAACAACGCCCTGGAGAAGCTCGTCGGCGACAGGTACGTGATCAAAACCTGCGAGGCACCGAAGCGGTTCGCCATCAACCCGGACAAGACCGACGTCTCGGCAACGAGCGACAACACCGAGCCCGCAGTGGATGCCTGACACACGCCCGCCCGAGCCGTGCGCAGGACCGCCACCCTTGCTTCGTCCCGCGCACGGCTTTCCGAGGTCGGCAGGAGATTTCCCGGCGGGGACGGCCCAGAAAATACGCACGCGAAGCGTCAGCTACAACCCTTTCACGGGAAAGGTAGCCAGCCACCGCAGAGGCTTGGGGCGAAGTCGCGTGATTGCCGGCGACAGCAGCGAACCGGCCGGAGTGGCGAGCGCTGGAGGTGCCGATCCGGCCAGGCTCGGGAGCTCTTGCGGCCGCGGTCGCCACTGCTCTTCGTATTGGTCCGCACTGAGTTCACGTCACCATGAATAGAGGGAGGTGCGGCGTTCGGCGTCCCAGGAGTTCGGGGCTTGGAGACGGTGCCCAATGTGATGGGCGACCGTCTCCGCCGCGGAACAGGCGCTCGCCGCTACCAGGGCCATCCCCGCGAATGCTGACACGACCCATGAGGCGGTCGTCTTCTGCATGCTCAACCCACTCTCCCTAGATCAACACTGCGCGGCGGAGTGTATCCACTACATAACGTAGCTGACGATGATCTCGGCGCGTACGCCCGTGCGGATGCCCCCGGTTTGAGGCCGGGGATGACAGTGGCGGTCGGACCTGCTGGCGCACCCCGATCGATCGTCAGCTCGGTTCACGTTTGGTCGGAACCGGGATGCGGATTCCGCTGCCACCAGCGGCGACTCGGTGTTTGGCACTCACAGCACCGGGGCCAGCAGGCTTCTCGGCGCCGTGACCGACGCCTGTCAGTGTCGAACCCGGTTCTCTGCAGCGAATTTTCAAGCTGGAGACCAGGGTCAGGGTTCCGCTGGAGTAACTGCTCACTGGGGCAAGTCTTTTGCCCTTTCATCCAAGATCGTTAACTCTGGCGAGTGAAGCTGACGGCTGGGCTGGATCGGGAGGACCTGGGCGCTGTAGGCATGTTCGCGTCAGTGGGATCGACGAGAGGCGTAGTGGTGTCTGTCAGGCGCGGGTCCGTGAACGAGGTCGTGATCACCGGACTAGGAGCGATGACACCGCTCGGCACGAACACCGAGGAGACTTGGGATTGCCTGCTGGCAGGGAAATCCGGAGCCCGGAGTCTTCAGCAGCGGTGGGCTGAGGGGCTGCCGTCGCGGATCGCCGCACAGATTTTCCAGGACCCCGCCGGCTCGCTCGGCCGGGTGGAGGCACGCCGTCTCGATCGGGCCGGCCAGTTCGCGACTCTCGCCGCGCGGGAGGCGTGGGCCGACGCAGGGAGACCGGATGTGGATCCTGACCGGCTCGGTGTGGTGCTGGCCAGTGCGATGGGTGGAGCGGCCACTTTACTGGATGCCTACGACACGTTCCTGGCTGAAGGGCCACGTAAAATCTCGCCGCACATGCTCGCGAGCAGTCCGGCGGCGGCGCTCGGTGTCGAGTACCGGGCGCGTGCCGGGGTGCATTCACCCGCGTCCACCTGCGTGTCGGGTTCGGACGCGCTCGCACAAGGGCTCGAGATGATCCGGGGCGGCCGTGCGGATGTGGTGATCGCCGGAGGTGTCGACGTGCCGATCCATCCGCTGCTGATGGGTGCGCTGGGCACCATGACCGCGCTGTCCACACGCAACGACGAACCCGAACGAGCTTCTCGTCCCTTCGATCGGGACCGCGACGGATTCGTTCTGGGCGAGGGCGCAGGCGTGGTCATCATGGAATCCGCGGCGTACGCCACCGCGCGGAAGACGGCCGTCTACGCCGAACTGAGCGGTGTCGGCATGTCCAGCGACGGCCGCAGCCTGGTCGCGCCCGCCGCGACCGGGCTGGCCACCGCCATCGGCAGGGCACTAAGCGACAGCGGGACCAGCCCCGGCGACGTCGTGCATGTCAACGCCCACGCCACCTCGACCCCCCAAGGTGACCTCGCCGAGGCGACGGCACTGCGAATGGCGTTCGGGTCCGCCACGGACAGGCTCGCCGTCTCCGCGACCAAGTCGATGACCGGCCATCTGCTGGGTGCCGCGGGCGCTGTCGAGGCCGTGGCGACGGTGCTGGCACTGCATCACCGGATCGCCCCGCCGACAATCAACGTCGATACCCTTGACGCCGGTATCGGCCTGGATGTCGTGCTGGATGAACCACGGACGCTGCCGACGGGACCGATCGCCGCGCTAAGCAACTCGGCGGGCTTCGGCGGGAACAACGTGGCACTCGTCTTCCACGCCCGCTGATCCGAAAAGGCCTCATTGTGCATACCATCGACTACTCGGCCGATCAGCTGCTGCGCCGGTTGTTCTCGGTCAGCGGCCGCCGGGATCCCTATCCCTGGCTCAACCGCTTGCGTGAGGAGCACCCGGTCCACCGCACTGAATCCGATGTCGTCGTCTTCAGCGAGTACGCCACCGTTTCGGCGATCACGCGCGATCCTGTTTTCGCGGTCAAAGACGCGACTTGGCTGGACGAGCATCTGTTGGGCTGGCGGGACAACGCGGGCATGCGGCTGTTCTACACCAGCCCAGTTGTCCACAACGGACAGAACCACCAGCGGTTGCGCCGTGCTATGGCGCCGGCATTCGTGCCCGCCCGGCATCGGCGCTTGACGCAGGTGATGAGCCGTGAACTCGAGAACCGGCTCGACGCGTTGGGTGCCAGGGCCGATCTGCACACCGACCTCACGCTGCCGATGACCCTGGCAGTCATCTGCGAGGTGACCGGTCTGCCAGTAGAGCAGGGCGTCCGCGTGTATGAGTTGATTCAGCCCTTGCTCGGGCTCCTGGACCCGTACGTCAGCGCTCGCAAGGCCGACAGTGCCCACGAAGCCGCGGTCGAGCTGGAGCCGTATCTTTCCGCACTGGTCGCAGGCAGCAGGCGCACTCTCCGCGACGACCTCGTCTCCCGCGTCTCGACGCTGGCCGACGAGGAAGCCGTCCCCGCGTTGTTCCTCGCGCTTGCCGCGGGCTTCGACACGACGATCACGTTGCTGGACAACATGATCAGGGCGTTGCTGGCGGGTGCGGAACGCCCCGTGGCGCCGGACGCGAATGCGGTCGTGAACGAGACACTGCGCTACGACCCACCATTGCAGCTGATCACCCGGGTCGCCCGCGCGGACACCACCGTAGCCGGCACGCGCTTGGCCGCAGGGCAGGAAGTCATGGCCTTGCTCGCCGCGGCACAGCGCGATCCCGCCTGGTTCACCGACCCGGACACTTTCCGGCTGGACCGGCCCGCGATACCTCTGGTCGCCTTCGGTGGCGGGGCGCACTACTGCCTCGGGGCACAGTTGGCGAAGCTCGCAGCGACGCTGATGCTTCCCGCGTTGTCGCGCCGCTATCCCCGCATGAGGGTTGCCGGAGCGCCGCAGCCGAACAACCGGATCACCCTGCGCGGCTGGACGACAGTGCCCGTCGTACTCGAACCCTGAACCCGAGAAAACAGCACATGAAAGGAAAATCAGATGAGATCAGTCGTCCCGCGCCTACGGAACGCGTTCGCGATCATCAGCACGACCGGGCTGCTCGCCGTGGCCGGGGTGGCGCAAGCGTCCGCCGCGTCCGCCGCGCCGGTGCCCATCGCCTGCGAGTCCACCGCTCAGAACGGCAGCGCCTCCGCCAACCCCCACAACCCGGCCGAGATCGACTTCTGGGGCACGGGAACCATCACCTGCGTCAACCCGGAAGGCGCGCTGCTCATCAACGGCACCACCACCTTCGATGGCACGATCCCGCACGCCCAGTGCCTCGGCACGGTGAGCTCGGGCCGCTATCACGCCAAGGTGGACTGGGCGGACGGCAAGACGACCGAGGGCACCTTCACCGACTTCAGCGAGGTCACGGCCGCCGGTTCCTCGGCCGTGACGATCAGTGGCGTCAACGACGCGACCAGCACCCGCTTCGGCGGCTACCACGCCACCATCGTCAGCACGGCACTCGGCACGTGCGGTAGCGCCGGCAAGACCGAAGCCGGAACGATTCTCTACACGCCCTGACCCCTGACGGTGTGGCGGTCCGCCCGGGACCGCCACACCGCCGCGTCCGGAAACGGAAGCTCAGCGATGTCTCCCCGCACCCCTGTCGCCGTCTACTTCGACCCCTTCGACCCCCTTCTGCACACTGATCCGTACGCGCGCTACGCCGAAGCGCGAGAGGCGGCGCCGGTGTGCGATGGGCCGCACGGCCTGGCCGTGCTGACTCGGCATCGCGATGTGTCGGCCGCGTTGCGTGATGACAACCTCGGGCACGGGCCGGCCACTGCGCCGAACAAGATCTTCTCCTTTCTGGGCATGGACCCACCGGAGCACGGACCCTTGCGACGTATCGCGGCACGGTTCTTCAGCCCGCAGATCACCGGCAGGCTGGCCACCACGATCACTGGATTCGCCGACGACCTGCTCGACACCGCGCTGGACAAGCGAGAGGTCGATCTGCTCGCCGACTTCGCTTACCCGTTGTCCCTGCGGGTGATCTGCAGCCTGTTCGGGCTCCCCGAAGCGGACCAGCCGTGGATCCGGGAGCAGAACCCACCGATCGGCCGGTTGCTCGACCCGCCGTATTCCCTCAGCCAGAACGATCTGACCGCCGGCCGGAACGCCGCGGCGGTCTTCGTCGCCTATCTCCGCCGGCAG
Source organism: Amycolatopsis speibonae (assembly GCF_042647925.1). Lineage (NCBI taxonomy): Bacteria > Bacillati > Actinomycetota > Actinomycetes > Pseudonocardiales > Pseudonocardiaceae > Amycolatopsis > Amycolatopsis speibonae. Next base: position 175,642 of record NZ_JBHRWK010000020.1, on the reverse strand, counting down.
ATCAACGACCGGCGCAACGCTCCCAGGGATGACCTGCTGAGCACGTTGACCGCCGAAGCCGAGACCGGAGGACCACTCGACCGGCACGGCCTGATCCCGATGTGCGCGCTGCTGCTCATGGCCGGATACGAGACCACGGCGAACATCATCGCCAACGCCGCACTCGCCTTGCTACGCCACCCCGCGCAGCTGGCCGACGCCAGAAACCGCTGCACCAATGGGCCCCTCGACAAGACCTCGATGGACGAACTGCTGCGCTACGACTCCTCGATCCAGGCCACCTTCCGCACCCTGCGACGCGACGCTGTCATCGGCGGCACCCCACTGTCCGCCGGCACTCCGGTAGCGCTGCTCATCGGCTCCGCCAACCACGATCCCCGCGTGTTCACCCGCCCGGACGAACTCGACCTCGACCGGTCACCCAACCCGCACCTGTCCTTCGGGGCCGGCTTGCACTACTGCCTCGGCGCCCCGCTGGCACGCCTGGAAGCGGGCATCGCGCTGAGCCGCTTGCTGCACCGGACCCGGCGGTTCGAACTCGACGGCGTGCCCCGGCACAAGGACATCACCGCCGCCATCCGCGGCGTTGACGCGCTGCCCGTCGTCCTCACCTCCCGCTAGATCGGAACCACCTCATGCACTCGTCCACCCTGCCCCGCCTCGTCACCGGAGATCTGGCGAGCTGGGACGCCCACGACGCCTTCGCGAAACTGCGAAAAGGCGCGCCGGTGCGGCAGGTCGCGCTGCCGGGCGGACTCGTCGCCTGGCTCATCACCGGAGCTGCCGAGGCACGCGTGGCGCTCGCCCATCCACAGCTCGTTCACGATCTGCGCCGACTCACCGATCCGACACACGGTTTCGCGGGGCGCCGCTATCCTGACGACATCTTCGCCGTCGAAGGACGGCACCTGCTCAACAGCGACGGCGCCGATCATCGGCGGCTGCGTGCGCTTCTGGCGCCGCTGTTCACTCGCGCCGCCGCTCGCCACCAGGAACCGATGGTCGAACAGACCTGTGCCGACCTGCTCGACCACCTTGTCAACGAGGAACTCGCGGATCTGGTCGACGACTACGCCCGCCCGCTGGCCACCCGCGTGACCGCCGGACTGCTGGGAATCGGGGACGATCACCTGCCCGAATTGAGCACACTGACCCTGGCCATGATCAACACCCGCGATCCGGACCACGTCCACATTGCGCGGCGGCGCACCGACCTGTTCCGGCTCTGGGCCCGGATCCTCCACGGTAAACGCCGAGACGGCGGCGATGACGTCCTCACCAATCTGGTCGAGGCGCAGCGACGAGATGAACTCTCCGCCGACGAGCTGGTCTCGGTGTCCTGGGGCTTGTACTCAGGCGGTATCTCCCCGGCCACCACGTTGATCACCGCCGGTGCACTGGAGATCCTGCGCGCTCCCCGGCTGCGGGACGCGCTACTCAACAAGCGGACCGCCGGGAACGTGACCGAGGAGCTGCTGCGGCTCACGAGTCCCTTTCCCGTCGCCACCTGGCGTTTCGCCGTCGACGACCTAGCCATCGGTGACACCGTGCTCCCCGCAGGGGCGGTAGTCCTGGTCAGCCTCGCGGGGGCCAACCGGGACCCGCGGTCATTCCCCGACCCGGATACTGCTGACCCCGGCCGTGAACGATCGGCCGGGCACTTCGCGTTCGGGCTCCGTCCGCACTACTGCCCCGGTGCGCACCTCGCTCGCACGCAGGCCACCATCGCGCTCCAGGCCCTGTTCACCAGGCTGCCCCGCCTCCGGTTGGCTGTTCCCGAAGCCGACCTGCGCTGGCATGGAGTTCTGGTGGAACGTTGCTATGACAAAGTTCCCGTGCACACCGGCGCGGTGTAGGACATGTCGCAAATTCCTGTCGACGACGCACGGATCGCCCCCGGGCAAGTATGGGAATGGCAAGTGATTCTCTCCGCGGAAGGCAAGCCCGCACGTCTGGGCTACAACCAGATCAGACACACCGCGGCGGCCCGGCGAGCCCGCGCGGCGGGCGGCCGTCTGGTCTTCACCATCGCCGCGACGTTCGACCTACCCGGCCCGAATGATCTGGACGCACTCGACGCCGCGCTGAGACGGTTCGTCCGTCGCCACGAAGCACTGCGTGCCCGCTACAACGGCCTCACCTGCGCGGTGCTCGACCCGGACGACGTCGAACTCGAACGCACCACAGGGCCGCGACTCGTCACCTCGGCGCAGGTCCGTGCGTATCTGCGCCGGAGATTCCGGCAGGTGGACACGCTCGACGGGCCGTGGCTGGCGCTGGGCGCCATCACCCGGGACGACTCCACCACCGTCTACCTGGCGTTCGATCATCTCGTGGCCGACACGATGTCGGCGATCGTCGCGGTTACCGACATCGCCATGGACTATGAGGGCCACGAGCCGGCCGAGCCCGGGGACGGCTACCTGACATTCAGCCAGGAACAACATCGTCAGCACAGCAGGCTGAGAGCCGACGATCCCCGGCTGAGAGTGTGGGAGGAATTCAGCGCGGGCGAGGGCGGCCTGTTCCCGCCGTTCCCACTCGATCTGGGCGTCCCTCCAGGCCAGGTGTTCCCGCCGGTCAATAAATCCGTGACCCTCATGAACGCGCGGGAAACAGGGGCACTCGAAGCTCGATGTCACGAATCCGGCGCTGGACTGTCCCTGGGGGTTCTCGCGGCCGTGGCGGTCAGCCAGCGCAACGCAGGCGGACCCGGCATCCACCGGAACCTCATGCTTGTCAACGAACGCAAGGCAGGGCGCGCCACCGGTTCCGTGGGCTGGTTCGTCAATGTCCTGCCGATCACCGTTCCGGTGCCCCCAGGATCGAACTCCACCGACATGCTCACCAGAACACGCCAGGCGTATGAAAGAGCACGCGACCACAACGAGATCCACTACCTGCGAGCCTGGGATCTGCTCGACCCCAACGGTGACCACCCAAGCTCCTACTGGCCTTACCCGGTCAACCTGTTCTCCTACCTGGACGTTCGGAATACTCCGTGCGAACCGAACATCCATCACGTGACTTCCGCTTCCGACGGCATACTCAGCTGGTTCGTGCGCGACACCACCGGACTGCACCTGAACGTGATCCATGCCCGCACCACGCAAGCCAAGTGTGTGACAACCGGTCTGATCCAATCACTGCGCGCGACCTTGTTCGCCATGAAGAGGAACGGTCCACTGACACACGATCAGGCGGTAAAGGTATAGCGCGCACCACTTCGTGCCCGATTCACCGATACCGTGAGGAGGATCGCCAGTCTCGAAAGGAATCCATGCGTAGAACAGCAAAGTTCGTCATGCCCGTCTTCATTGCTCTCGGTATCTCCTTCAGTGCCGCGGCGCCTGCTATGGCATCAGGCCCCATGGAGTCCACGATCGAAGCGGTCGACAACGTCTTCGGTGGCGGGGTCAACGCCGCCAACAACTGGAATTTCACCGCGGCGGCCGTGTGCCTGCAAGAAGTCGCGGTCGTGCCAGTGCTGGGGGACTGGATCAGTGACCACGTCAACAACTGCTCGAACGGCAACGTGATCGACCACTCCGGTCGCTGAGCCTTACTCCGGGCCGGACACTGCCCGGGCTGCTGACCACTGAAGGAATCGAAGGAGCAGTAATGACCACCGCTTTGCTGAAGACCAAGCACGACAAGCTGTTCGATCTGCTCGACTACGACGGCAACGGCACGATCGAACGTGACGACTTCGAGAAACTCGCCGCTGACCTGATCAAGGCGGGCGCCGACAACCCGCACGCCCCGAGCGCCGAAGCGGTGGCCCAGGCGTACCGGCGGGCGTTCGAGCGGTTTGTCGCGCATGTCGACACCGACGGCGACGGCATCATCGACCGTGACGAGTTCCATACCGCGATGGCCACCCAGGCTGACCGTGAAGCGCGGTTCGACGACATCTGGGGACCGACCTGCGATGTCGAGTTCGACAACGTGGACGTCAACGGCGATGGGAAACTTGATCGCGAGGAGTTCGCTGAGCTGATGGCAGGGTTCGGGCAGACCCCGGCGACCGCGTCGGCCGCGTTCGACCGCCTGGCGGCCGACGGGTTCATCACCCGCAAAACCTATTACTACGCGTGGAAAACCTACGTCAGCAGTGACGACGACTCCGCTGCGGCAAACGCGATGATGGCCTGACCTCCAAACGAGGGCCGCACACTCCCATCGGAACGGGAGTGTGCGGCCCTCGTTGTGCGTTGCCCACGGATTTACCCTTCGAAGAAGGACGTCACACCGTCGACGACGGCCTGCCTCTCCCGATCCAGCAGCTCCGGATAGAGGGGTAGGCACAGCAACTTCGGGTTGTCGGCGTGGGCGACAGGTGTCGGCTCGGCGCGATGCGGAAGCCCAGCGAAAGCTGGCTGCTCGGACAGCAAGAAGGGATAGACCCGTTCGGTCTGGATTCCCCTGCTCCGCAGATGGGTGGCCAGCTCAGCGGCATTCGGGGTGTGTACGACGTACTTGTAGAACACATGCTCGCGGCCAGGACGCACTTCCGGTGTCACCAGGGGCAAACCAGCGAAGGCCTTGTCGTAGCGGTCCGCGATCACCCGGCGTTGCTCGTTCCATGTCGGCAGCATCGAAAGCTGATGACGTAGAACGGCGGCGTCGAGTTCACTGAGCCTGGCCCGGCTTCCCCAGGAATGGTGCACGTACCGGTTGTCCCGGTCCCGTCCGAGATTGTGCGCCCGCTCCAGTGCGCGCAGATCCTTTTCAGCTTTGACCGTGACGAGCCCGCCGTCGCCCAACCCGCCGATGTTCTTGCCCGCCCACATCGAAAAACAGCCGAAGTCCCCGAACGTTCCCGCGGGCTTGCCATCGTAGGTGGCCTCGTGGGCTTGCGCACAGTCCTCGATCACCACCAGGCCATGCTCCTCCGCGATCGACAGGATCTCGCCCATGTCGGCGACCTGCCCGTACAGGTGCACCGCGATGATCGCCTTGGTCCTCGGTGTCACAGCTCGGCGAACAGCGTCCGGTGAGATCAGCCAGCTCCCCGGTTCGACATCGACGAACACCGGCGTGGCCTGGACAGCGGCGACCGCGAACGCCGTTGCCACAAAAGTCATGTCAGGCACGATCACCTCATCGCCCTTCCCGACTCCGGCCGCACGCAACGACAAATGCAGCGACTCCGTCCCCGACGACGTGGCCACCGCGCGGCAGTCCCACCGCGCGCCGAGCTGCTCCTCCAGTTGCCGGGTGAAGTCACCCATGACAGTGGTTCCACCGTCGATCACTCCATCCAGATACTCATGGATCAGCTGCCGCATATCCGCAAGCCGCCGGTGATAACCCTCCGCAGGAACCTCGATAGCAGCCTCGTTCGTATCGCGTTTCACCAGTGCCGGTCTCCGTTCGATCGTCAGCGAAAACGCCGTCAAAGCCGCGAGCGGCAGAGACAACGCCAGTCAAAGCATCGACACGAACCACCCGGAGATTGAGAGTGCGAAGGACTGATCTCTGGCCGAGTCTGTCGCGCTCTGACCGCAAATCCGCACGATCACCTCGCTCACCGGATGCGTGCACGGCACTTCACCCGCCTCTCGCGTCCAGACTGGACACGCTCACCGGACTACCTCCTGGGTCTGTAGCCAAGCTGCGCGGCCGCGGCGCAGTCAGTCACCCCGTCTGTGTGAGCGCGGCCAGCTCACCGGGTCCATATGATCCGCAGCTGGACCGCCACATCACACGCCACGGATGAAGCGCCTGGGACCGCAGCAGAGCAGCACAAGGCATGCGGTCCCGGCTCGCCACGACACCACCTAAAACCGAACGACCCTCATCGGCTTGGCCCCGCCGCCATACAACACGGACGGGTTGTCGTCGCGGGTGGCGGCGATGTCGGCCCGTCTTACACACGCGAGGAGCCTCCATCCGAGTCGGCACCTCTCGGCCGGAACAACGGCTGACGCAACACGGGCGAACGGGCATGGACGTGACACAATTCGGACAGGTCGCAACCCTGGCGGCCGAGGACGGCATGTTCGTGTGGCGCCAGCCGATCGTCGCGCACCAGACTCCAAGCACACTCCGGTTATCCGTAAGGTTGGTCGTGGACTGCCCAGACGGAGCGGCCTTGAAAACAAGCGGACAGACAGACGCCACGGAACTCCAGGAACTTATGACCCTGCGATCAGAACCGGACAGCCTTCTCGCGGTAGAGGCAGGCGTGACCCCGTACGATCGTTTCCACGACTACGAGTTCTCGTTCTCACTCCCTCACGACGATCAGTACCCGCCATCACTGGAGTTCGACTACCATTTCCGCTCGATTCAGCTCTCTAACGGGCACAGTGAGACCGTCCGTGCAAGCAGGTGATCGACGTTGCGGGCTTTTCGGCTACGCGTTGACGAGTTCGTGCAGCAAACCACGGGTTTCGGTGTCGGCGGAGTAGAGGACTGTTCCCACTCTGGCCCGCGTGAAAAGCACGCGGTAAGTGCGGCGTACCCACAGATCGACGTCGGCCGCTGTCGCGCCGTCGAGAGCATCGTCGCGAGTGGCGGCGGGATCGGTGATCCACCGGTCGTCGCGCCACACGAGGTCGGGGCCGAGAATGACGCCACCGTAGTCGTACTCGAAGCCTTGCGCACTGTAGACACTGCCGACCTGGCCAGCACCGGCCGGATCGATCGCCCACAACGGCGAGGGTGGAAGACCGTTGACCGCACGCTGGCCCTTCACACTCCACGGGCGCCGCCAGTCGCCGATCACGATGTCCTCGACCAGCGGAGTTCCAGGCCTCGCGTCGCTCCACGGCCAGCACAACCCGGCCGTGATCCGGGCGCTCGCCCCGAGCTCGGTCTTCGCGTGCAGCAGCTGCTCCAGCTCGCCGGGGCTGTCGGCCACCCTGAACTCGAAGCGCGGCGCGGGTTCCTTGCCCGTGTTCCAGGGGGCCGGCTGCCTGAGCGGGCCGTCGAGGCCGAGGAGCCGTCGGACCCAGCTGTCGTAGCAGGCGCTGCTGTGACGGTGCTGGCTCTTCAGTTCGGCTCTGTGCACTGTGGCGCCGCTGGCGCGGGCGGCGGCCGTGAGGTAGTCGCGGGTGCCGATCTGGCCGGGGCGAATCGCCTGGTCCTCATCGAGCAAGAACACCACGACGCGAGCGGTCTCGAGCAGCTGTACGGCCTGGGTGCGGTCGCTGCGGCGCGAGGCGGGGGTGTAGCGGGTGTTCGAGGTGGCCCGCAGCTGGTGCGCGTCGTCGCACACCAGAAGATCCAGCCCGGCGGGCTCCGTATCGGCAGCGGTGCCGAAGTACTGGAACAGCTTCTGAGTGGCGCGGGAGCCATGTCCGGCGCTCTTGCGCAACGCGGTGGTGAACGCCTGCGAGCCGGTGGCGTGCCGGGCCCGGCGGCCGGCACGCAGGGCCTCGCCGAGCAAAGTCAGCGCGAGGGCGCTCTTGCCCGTGCCCGCGGCCCCGGCTACCACCACCACGGCCCTCGGGCCGTCCTCGTCAGCGAGGCACTGTCGCACGCGGTCGAGGACGACCTGCTGATCGGCCGACAGGGCGAACGCATCGGCATGGGTAAGCGTGCGGGCCGCGAGGTCGAACAGAGTGGGCGCCGCGGAGCGCGAAGGTGATCCGGCGGTCGAAGCGCCGCCAGACGCTCGACGTTGGCAGCCCGCTCGCTGCAGAAAGCCGGACGCGGTCACGCCGAGTTCCCCCGCCCGGTCGGTGCCACGCCCTGGTGCGCCGCACCCTCTGATTTCTCCGAGACAATCTGGTCGCTCGTGCCCGGATGGCTGGGGCGGGTCCAACGGCGCGCGACGGGATCCCAGTTGGCTGTGGTCATCAGGCGGTTGAGGTCGGGGAGGCCAGGGCCGTATACCCAGCCGAACTCGATGCATTCGACTTCCCCTGGCCACAGCCCGGACCACGTGTCCTGCGGGCACCGGCAGGTCTCGAAGTCATGACCGAGACGCTGCAGCCCGGTGGCCAGACAGCGAGCTACGTCGCACCAGTCGTGGTGGACGTGGCCGATCTCGGCATGACAGTCCGGGCAGAACGGGTCCAGCGGCCGGGTGCTCGACGAGAGACTGGGCGGGGTGGTCATGCCTACCTCCCGGTCGTGTTGTTCTGGGCTTCGATGAACTCATTCCAGTGCCGGGTCTCGGCACTGACGTAGGTGTTGTGCAGGCGCACGTCGGGATTTGCGAGCAGTTCGCGGTGCGCGAGGACCAGGCTGGCTCCGGCAGTGATGGCCTCGGCGAGGCGCAGGTGCATGCGCGCCCAGTCGAGGCAGCGCCGGTATTCATCCTGGTCGTACGCGCGGCTGCTCAACGTTGGGTAGATCTCGCGGGCGCGGGTGAAGAGGGCCTCGGCGGCGGCGCAGTGCTCGGCGGCGCTGTGCGGCTCTGTCGTAGTGGCCGGGTCGGCAGGTGCGCTGTTCGGTGACATGGGTGTGGTCTCCTTCGGAGGTTGTGGCTGGAACGTGGGGGTCAGAAAGCGGTGAGCACCGCGCGGGCGCGCGGATCACCCAGCACGGGGTGGGTGGTGTGGCGGCCGTCGTCGGCGAGGAGGACGCGTACGCCGAAGCGGGGTGGCCCGCCGAGGGGATCGGTCCATCCGTAAAGGGCGGGCAGCATCGACAAGGCCTGTGCGGCGGTCTCGGCGGCGGGGTCGCCGTCGCGGTAGCCGAAGACCTCGAAGCCCAGCTCCACCGCCGTCTCGTCGGCGGTGACGGCGTAGCGCAGGTGCGGTGGTAGCTGTGCCCGGAGCCCGGTGAGGGCGCTGGGTGCACCGGGTACCGGTGGCCCGGTGAGGTCAGTCAGGATCCGCAGCCCGAGCTGGGGCAGGTCGTGGCGGTAGGTGTCGCCCAGCAACGGGCCGTAGCGGCGGGCGGTGGTGTCGGCGGCGTCGATCCCGGTGTAGCCGCAGTACTCGCGCATGGCCGGGAACACCAGCGGTGTCTCGTCCGGTCCGGGCGGGATGTACTCGTCGGCGCGCAGCGACCACCGGTCACCCCGTCTCGCGGTCCACACCGTGCCGGTGTCGAAGGCATGGACATAGTCGGTGCCATGGCTGGTGGGCCAGGGCCACGGCCACACATGGTTGCCGAGGGTCACCTCGCCGGCCTCGTGGATCTCGGCGGTGCGCAGGAAGAGGGCGACGAGGGTGATGAACCCGCCCGCGGACCGGGCCCGGGTGAACTCGTCGAGCCAGCGGCCGTCCCAGCTGGCCAGGCGGACCGAGCCGAGCCAGTCGGCGTCCGCGCCGCGCCCGAGGTAGAAGTCGTGCGTCGTGCTGCTCATCGGGTATCACCGCCGATGATCGGCATGTCGGCGGTTTTCTCCCGCATCAGCGGCATCGGCACCGACGGCGGTGCGGCCGGATCACGCAGCCACGCGTACAGGTCCGGCGGGCCGAGCGGGTCGTCGCTCTCGGGGAACCAGGGGTTATGCGGGTCGATGCGGTGCCAGCGGACACCGCCGCCCACCGTGGCGAACACCGCGCTGTCGCCAGGGTCGAAGGTGATGATCCAGCTGCTGTTGTGGCTGGAATACCACGGCCACGGCCAGCCGCCCTCGCGCCGGTACGCGTGACCGAGGCGTTCCTCCTCCCAGATATCGAGAGTGTCGGTCACGGCAGCGCGGAACGTCGCCTCGTCGGTCGCGGTCACCGCGAGCCGCAAGGGTGGGACGGCGAGGAAGTTCTCGGGATAGCACTCCCCGTGCAGGGAGCCGATCCACTCGGCGTCCTCGCCGCGTCCGAGGTAGAAGTCAGTGGTGCTCGACATCGCCAAGTCCTCACTGTGTGGGCGTATAGGGATTCCGATCTGCTGGGACGCAGGCGTACGGATCGGGCGGCGGGTACGGCGGGGCCCCGTCGTGGCACGGGGTCTCCCGGTCACGGTCGGCGACGCGGTCGAGGACGTAGGCGAGCACGACCACCGGGGTCCACGGTCCCGGCAGGACCACGGCCAGCACTGTCCACAAGAGACGCTTCTTCCTGTCCTGCATCAGTTCTCCTCCGATTCATTTGGGTGGCGCGGAAAGGGGACGGTCTTCCACGGGGCTTGGCACTCAGGGCTGCTGCCAGCTGGACACGGGGTCGGTCACGCCGGGAGCGCGGAAGGTCGGCAGCCGCAGTGCGGGTGGCGCGCCCGGGTCGCACAGCCATCTCGCGACGTCCGGCGGGCCGCACCGCAACGGCGGGCACGGATCGTCGGGGTCCAGGCGGTGCCAGCGGTCACCGCCGCCCGCCGTCATGTGCGCGGCGCCGTCGTAGTGGGTAGTGATCCAGTCGTTGCGGTGGCTGGTGTCCCAGTCCCAGGGCCACCCGTTGCGGGGCTCGTGCGCCGCGCCGAGTCCTCCGACCGCCCACATCAGCAGCAGGTCCCGCACCGCTTCCCGGTAGGCAGTGGGCTGTCTCGCGGTCAGCGCGGCGCGGCCGTGGGGGTCTTTGAGGAGGTTATCGGGATGGCAGGCGAACTGCAGGGAACCGAGCCAGGTCGCCGACGCTCCGGTGCCGAGGTAGAAGTCGGTGCGCGTGACCATCACGATGCCCTCTCGGTGGCGGTTGGCTTCGTGAACTGTCCGGTCTGGTGCGGGCATGCCGACGTGTGGCCGACGCCGTACCTCGATTCGGGTGGGCAGGCAACGAGGTGGCTATCGGTCCGCGCGCCGAGGAATCGGCCGAGGGACACCAGATCGGTGACGTCCGCCAGTGGCACCTCGCGACCGCAGTCCGGGCACGGCCCCAGGGCCTGTAGGGCGTCTCCTCTGCCGCTGAATGAGGTGAATCGGTAGTCGGTGCCGTCGTCGGTGATGGTCACGCGAAACCAGCGCCACCCGCCGTGTATCCGGTCGGGATCGTCGGTGACCGTCACCGCCGATTGCGCGACCCCGAACGTCTCGGCCACGTCGTGGACCAGCTCGCGGCGACAGGTATCACGCTCGAAGTCACCTCGGCGGAGGTCGAATTCGGGATCCTGGCGGCGGGCCCGGTCGACCGCGTCGCACGCGCGTCCTGCGAGAGTGCTGGCCCCGGTCGCCGGGGTAGCGGACAGCGCGCGGCCGAGGGTGATGTTCTGCCAGTCGTTCTCGGCGTCGTCGATGCTGGGGCGGCCGACGGGAAGGTACAGGACTCGTCCGCCGTCGAAGGTGTACGAGCTGCCCACGCGAAGGTCCGAACCCCACCACTTGTCCAGCGTCGCGAGTTCGTAGTCGAAGCCGGATACCGCCAGTCCGAATCCGCTCAGCGTCCACGCCTCGGCCAGGTTGTCCAGCGCGGTCAGGAAGTCGGTCTCGGTGGTGGCGGTCAGGAACTCGCGTCCGACCGGGAGCGTCGCGACGGTGGCGGGGTCGGCGATCCTGTCCGGCCACGCGGATCCGAGATAGCCGTTCAACTCGGCTTCCGGGCCCGTGCCAATGAAGACCTCGACACGGGAGGAGTCGTAGAAATTTTCGGGACACAAGCGTGAGACGGCGGTGGTCATCGCGGTCATTTCTTCTCCCGGGTTTCCGTCGGTGTGGACGGTGCGGTGGTGGCATCATCGGCACGGAGTGCCTGTGCGAGCGCGGGAATACGGGCGAGCGCGTCGTCAACCGGCATGATCAGCGTGATGCGTATTCGGCCGTCGTCCATGTAATAGATGGCAGAGGACCCGCACGCCGGAGAAGGGAACTCGCTGTGCAGCTGTGCGGCGATCTGGTGTCGGGCCTTGCGCAGCCGTTCATGGGCTTTGTCTCGCTTACGCAGGGCTGCGCGGGCGTGGTCAATCCACAAGTGAAAGGCAGGAAGGAGCTGTTGCTGGATGTGGGTCGCGACCTCGATCGCCGGGGTGCCGACGGTGAACGTGGCGGTGGGATACTCCTCAGCGTTCCGCCACGTGAAGGCTTCCCGAAGGTCGCTGGGAACAGGTCCGGGTACGAGTGTGTAGCGCCACGCGCCCGGCTCCTGCACTGCCAGGAAGCCGAGATGGATACCTGTGGCCAAGCACAGGACGTCGGCGACCTCTCCGAAGTCACGGCCACGCCCGACCGTCCAGTGTCCCGGTAGCGCGGTCGCGACCTCGATCGCGGCGAGAGCCACCCGATCCTTCTTGAAGACGCGTGCCGATTCGTCGATCGGCGGGGTCGGAGTCGTGGTCATGACCGGGCTTCCTTGTCGTTGTCCCGTGCGGTGTGCGGCGCGGGGGCGGCGTAGAGGCAGTGGGGGCGGTGGGCAGGGTCGCCGTGGAATTCGATGGGTGCGGTGTCGAAGAAGTGGTGCTCGGGCTCGGGGTCGAGGTGCGCGCCGAGGTCGGCGAGGCCGGCGACTCGCGTGACCGGGACCCGCGGTGCCTCGCAGGCTGGGCACGGGCCGAGCAATAGCCAGGACCACAGCACGAACCCGGTCACGCCGGGAATGAAGTACCAGGGACGGCCGTCGCTGGTGACCTCGATCAGGTCACCCGGGCTGGTACTGGCCCCGATGCCGTAGCGGCGGTCGGGGTCGTCCCGCACGATCACGCACTCGACACCTACGCCGAGCGCGACCGCGAGATGGGTGGTGGTGATCGCGCGGCGATTCCACGAGGACAGGATCGTGTCGCGGTCGGCGAAGGCGCGCGGCGCGATGGCACGCTGACGACGGGCGACACAGATGGCGCGGTCTGCCAGCGAAGCGGATGTGTCGACGTGTGTTTCGTCGGGGGCCATCACGACCACCCCAACGCGTCGGCGGCAGGCGCGGGCACATACCCGACCTGTTCGCCCGCACCGAGCCACACCACGGGCTGGTCGGTGTCGGCAAGACTGTCGCCGTCAGCATTGCCCGGGGTGCACGCGACCCGCGCGAGCAAGTTTTCCAGGGGGTAGCCGGGTTGTGTCGCGAGCCGTAGGGGGCTTGCCGGGTCGTAGTGGTCGAGGGCGGCGATCAGCTCGCCCACGGTGGCGATGGTGGTGTCGGTCATCGTAGTCATCTCTCGGTAAGTGGTCGTGGTTCGCGGAATGGGGTGCAGCCCGGGTGGCAAGTTCGTCGGCCCGCGTAGCTGGTTGGGTGTGGTGTGGTGTGCCCCGTGGAGCTGGGGTCGGGTTTTCAGTCGCAGCCAGCGAAGCCCGGCATATTCGCGAACTCTTTCCATCCATTGATCCCGTTGCACCGGTGTGCGGACAGTCCGAGGGCGTAGAACGCGGTGACCGCGTCCGGCATCGGGTAACGCCGTACGGTTCCCGTGGCGTCCTGGCATTTCGCGGTTACGGTGCCGTCCTGGTGGCGGATGATCGTGCCGTTATCGATAGGCGCGTAGGTGGTGCCGTCACCGTTGTCTCGCCAATGCAACTCCGCGATTGTGTCGCCGTACTGGTTGACGATGGGCTCGGCGGAAGCAGGTGGCGTGGCGTGAGTGGAGGTCATGGTTCGACGCTTCTTTCCGTGTCGTCGTGAGCTTCCGTGCACCCGGGGGAGCGGGGAGCCCCCACTCCCCGGGGCGGCAGGATGGTTCAGCGTGTGCTGCGCAGCGCGGCCGTGGCGGCTTGCCCGATGGCGCGGGCGGTGGCGGCGGGGTCAGTGAGCGTGTGATTCGTGACGCCGTCCATCGGCCGATTCCACGGGCCACCGTCGGGCAGCAGCCACAGAACCGCGCATCCTGTGGCGCGTAAGCGATCGAGGAGCCGCTGGCCCGGTTCGCGGGTCTCGTCTTCGAAGTCGCCGTCGGAGATGACCACCAGAAGGCGGGCGGCGTTCGGGCAGGACAGGTCGAGGGCGCCGTCGAGGGCTTCGATGGCGTCATCGATGACGTGACCGGAGAGGCCTGTGCCGAATTCGGTGATCCGGGCGGGGGTGGCGCCGGGGCGGGTGATCGGGGTGATGCGGCCCGAGCCGAAGGTCACGGTCGCGGTGGTGGCGGGCACGTCGGTGTGGTGAGCGGCGTGGGCGAGAATCCACGCGGCCGAGGCGACCGGTTTCCTGTACTCCTTCATGGAATCGGTGACGTCGCAAGCGATGCCGAGCCGTAACGGTGGTGCGGGCACGGTTTTGCGGGTAGTGCGGGTGAACGGCTCGGCGGTGGGGATGGCACCCGCCGCGCGTTGCGCGGCGGCGGTCATCGCACCGCGCACCCGCAGCCGCCCGGGTGGTATCGCGGAGGTGGTTCTGGTGGTGGTGCGGTCACGGACTCCGGCGGTGGTCAGCGCGCGAGCCAGGTGCCGCGCGGCGGCGCGTTCGGCCGTGGTCGGCGGGCGGGTGCCCGTGATGTGGGTGACGTACGGGCTGGTCCCGGTCCCGAAAGTCTTGCCCGCCGCACTGACGGCGCTGGCGCGGGCGGCGTCCTCGGCGGCCCGTGCCTCCATGGCCTCGGTGACGGGATCGGTCGGCGCGGGGTCGTCGGCAGCCGCGTGGAGGATGGCGGCGGCGGTCGCGGCGATCGCTTGAGCCAACGGTGACGGCGCCCCGTTCCCGCTACCGGGCTGCGCGCCCGGGTCGGCGGCGCCGCGATCGGGCGGCGGCTGGTCGGGGTCGACGCCGAGGACCTCGCACCAGCGGCGCCCGAATTCGATCATGGCGGTGGCGTTGTCGTCGGCGACACGGTGCACCGTACGCCAGATAGCCCGCAACTGGGCGAGGGTGTCGTCGCCGAGAATGCCACGCAACACACGCTCGACCCGGGCGACCTCGCGACGGTTGAGGACCCCGCTGTCCACGCGTGCCAGCAGCAGCGCGGCGGATTGCGCGGCATCCTGTTTCGTCATGGTCGGCGCGGCGGCGGGATCATTCGCCCGGGTGTCGGCGAGGATGAGATTCGTCGCGCTGCCACGCAGCCAATACCGATCCTGCGGGCGGCGCCGTAGCTGTGCCGCTTCGATGCGGGACTCTTCCAGCAGGATCGCGGCCGCCGCCGCACCGGGTGGCGCGCCCGGGGGTACACGCCACACCGAGTGTTGCGCGTGGGCGCACTCGTGGGTCAGCAGCCCCCACGCGGTGCGGTAGCGCTTGCGGTCCCCGACCCGGTGCGGCTCGACGGTCGCGGGGTCGACCCCTTGGGGGAGGTGGATTCCGTCCACTTCGATGGCGGCGAGGTCAGGGAAGAAACACGCGGGCGCGTCGTGTCCCGCACCGGGGGCGACGGTGACCACGAGGTCGTCGCGGTCGGCGATGGCGGGGACCTCGTCCCCGAACCGCGCGGACAGGCTCAGCCATCCCGGCTTGGCGGGGAACACGGCGGTCGGTGTGGCGGCGGGTAAGGCGATGTGCGCGGTCATCGTATGTCCTTTCCGGACGGTCGCGGTCGGGCGGGACCGGTGGAGCGGGGGCTAGAACTGTTCGCCGACGGCGAGCGGGGCGACGTGGGCGCCGAAGACGTTGCGGACCACGTCGGCGACGATGTCCTGGTCCTCTTCCGGTGCGGCGGCGATCAGGTTCCCGGCGGCGGTGATGGGGTCCAGCGCGGCGGCAGTGTCTTTGAACGCCAGAAGTTCACGCATTTGGGGCGCCCACCCGATCTCGCCCTTCTTGTGCCGTCCTGCGAGGTTCTTCGCGACCCGTACCGCTTTCGGGTCGACCCCGATCCGGGCGGCGAGGTCATAGTCGGTGGTCACCTCGATCTTGACCCGGAACCTCGACGCGAGGGCCGGGCTGAGTACCGCGCCGTGTACCCCGGGGTTGTGGCCGCCCACGACGTAGAACCCGGGTGCGGCGTCGACACGCTCCCAGTTGTTGGTCTTGATCGTGATGTGTCCGCGCCCGTCCATGACGGGGTACACCACCGCGAGCACGGGTGCCGGGATGAGGGTGAAGTCGTCGATGAAGAACGCGCGCCCCTCACGCATCGCGGTCACCAGTGGCCCGTGCGCGAACTCGTAGGTTCCGCCCGGGGCGGGCACGTACCCGCCCACGATGTCGTCGACCGTGGTGTCGCTGTCGCCCGGCAACGTCACCGCGTCACCGAACACGGCCTCGACCAGCGACGTCTTACCCGTTCCCGGGGGCCCGTATAGCAGCGAGGGAATCTTGTTCTGCCGCAACCGCCGCAACACCGTCACGTCCGAGCTGCCCGCCAGTTTGCGCGGGTGGTACATCTGCCCGTTCGGGCGCCGTACCGGTGCGGTCACCAGCGCGGGCGCCCTTTTCGGCCCGGGGCAACGTTTCGGTGTGACGGGCGCGGGCGGCGTGGTGGCGTCGCTTGTCGTGGGGTCGGTGGTGCGCGCGCTGATCACGGCGGTCGCGGCGGCCGTGGGGGTGTCGGCGTTGGCGCGGTAGGCGCGGGACGGCTGCCCCATGTAGTCCGCTTCGCCGCGTGTGACCAGGGTTTCCAGGGCGTTGCCGACCGCGCCGGATGATCGGTTCAGGAGTCGGGCGGCGGCGCCCGCCGTCAGTCCGGCGTTGGCGGGTTGCTGGGTGAGCAGTTCGGCCACCATGCGGCGGAGTTCGCCGTTGGGCAACCGGTGTGCCGCGCCCGGGGCGGCGGGCATGGCGCCCGTGGCCGGAGTCGTGGCGTTCGTGGTCATCGTGCTGGTTTCCCTTCACAGCAATGGGTTTCGTCGGTCATGTGCGGCGGGGACCGGGGCGGGTGGCGCGGGTTGTCAAGCGCGGCGCAATGTGGTGGTGAGCGCGAGCACGGCGTGCCCTTCGCTCGGGGCGGGGTATTCGGCGCCGTCGGCGGTCACCACCCGCCATTCCGTTTGCCGCACGATGTCGGCGGGAAAGTAGCTACCGACGAAACGGCCGTCGGGCCCGGTCACGGTGCCGTACAACAGTTGTTGCTGATCGGCGGGGTCGATCACCACACCCGTGACCGTGCAATCGTTTTCGGTATTGGTGCGGGTCACCACTTCGGGTTGCACGTCGCGGCCCATGGTCGGGTCGACCACGTACACCACGCGTTCCGGCGTGTCGTCGGTGTTGTCGTTCACGGTGTTGCCCTTCCGGTGTCGGGTGCGGCGGTGGCGGGTCAGTGGGCGGCGGCGAATTCGGCTTCCGCCGCTTCGGCTTCCCGTGCGTGGTTTTCGGCGGCGGCGTCGGCGGTGTCGTGGTCGGGGTAGGTGTTGGACCAACCGCAATAGCAGTGCGCGGCGGCGGTGCCGTCGGGGTTGTCGGTGGTGTCGGCGTAGCACATAGAAATCCCCAATCGCGAATTTGCCGGTTTCCGCTTTCCGGGGCCATTCGCGCCCGGTGCGGCGGTTTGTTGTGATTTCCGGTTTCCCGGTGACACAACAAACGTAACTCGACCCCCGGGCGCCGCGCAATAGTTTTCCGGGGTTAATTCCGGGGAATTTTGCCTATCTTTTCGCGTGAATGCACGCGCTTTCATGGACATGTTCGCGCTGGTCAGGCGATTGCGGATCACCAGAGAAAGGAAAAGCCGGCCACAGGCGAAACCGCAGATGAATGCAGTCCTCTTCAATAAATAATACGGAAATGAAGGAAAGGGGGAAGGTGAGCGAGGTACCGGGGTGAGTACTGGTGAACAGGTGACGGAGCCGCGTGACATCGCCGCCGGGCCTGATGTGTTCACCTGCTTGGTGTCAAGCGAGTCTGGGATACCGGTGGATCCCCCTGGAGGGGGTGTGGCCTGCGAGAACGTCTGACACGGGGGGATCCGCCTTAGGCGGATACCGGAGGACGAGGCTGATAGGCCGGGTCGGTGGCCCCACGGTTGGCAGTCACGCTCCGCGTCGCCGGAGGCGACGGGGACGGCACTGAGTGACCGTGTCGAGGGTGCGGGCCCGGCATGCGAGGCGGTGTCCGCGCGCCGGATATGCGGGCCGCCACGGCGGCGGAGTGTCTTTGTGGCGCGCGAGAGTCGCCGATAACACTCGGCGAGAGCCGATGTATGACGTGCCGGGAAATGCGTGTGTGCGCCCACGAAGTTCTTTTTCTCTGGCCTCGATGGTTGTGCTGCCACGGTCGACGCTAGCATCGGCGCGGGCGCAATCGCGGCGGAAAATCGAGGCATTTCGCTGTTCCACGCAAATACCTTTACCGCGTGGTAAACACGCCTTGATTCCCGAATGGGCAGGACGTGTTCGCGAACCGGTGGCGTGGTCATTCATGGCGCCGTGGATCGGGAGAAGTCCTCGACCGGTATCCCGGTGTCGCGGGCGCGCAAGCGCTGGGCGAGGCCGACGGTGTCCGCGGTGGGCGTGGTGTCGATTTCGGCGAGGCGGGTTCGCAGGAGGTCCAGGGTGCGGGAGATGGCGTCGTGCCGGCCGAGGGTGTGCTGCAGGCGCATGATGTCGCGGTACAGCAACTCGTTGTGCGGGTCGAACGCCCGCGCGGTTTCCAGCAGATCCAAGGTGTAGCCGGGGTCGGCCCCGACCCGGGTGCGGGCGAGCGCGGCCACGGCGTCGAGCGCGTCGCGCCGCGTCGCCTCCCGGGCGGCCGTGAGCCAGTCGGCGTCCAGGCCGTCGGCCAAGGCACCACCGTAGTGCGCCACGATCGCCTCGTAGCCCTCAGCGCGCCGCTCGGCGGTGCCGGCGGTCCGACGACGGGTCACCGCGTCGGCGAAATCCCAGTAGTCCGCCTCCACCACGGCCGAGTCGAGCCGGTACTGCCCGTGCTCGGCCAGGACCAGCCCGCCGACAGTGCCGCGGGTGGCGGTGTCGAGGACGCGGCGGATTCGGGACAGAACGGTGCGCAGCACGCTGGCGGGATTGCGGGGCGGTGCGTTCGGCCACAGGGCGTCGACGACCATGTCCCGCGACACTCCGCCGGGATGCACCGCGAGGAAGACCAGTAGTTCGAGCGGGCGGCTGCTCAGCTCGCCGGTCAGGTCACGCGGCTCCCCTGCGGCCTGGCCGGGGTCGAGTCGCCAGTGCAGGGCCGGGGCACCGAAGACCGTCAGCGCCAGCGGCGCGAGTGGCCTCGGCTCCGTGCTGGCCGCGCGCGGGCGGGGTGTTTCGCCAGGGGCGCTGGCCGGGGATGGTTCCGGCGCGGCTGGTTCCGCGGTGATCTCCAGTCGTCGCGGGTCGCCGACGGCATTCCGCTGCGGGCCCGGGGAAGTCATGTCCTGTGGTGTCGCCGCCTGCTCGGGCGCTAGGACGTCGAGGGGCGGGTCGGTGGTGCCGCTGTCGCGGGGTGCGGCAGTGCGGAGGAAGTCCAGGAGGTCGCGGGTCGCGGTCTCGGGCAAGGTGAAGGCACGGGTCCCGCGCAGGGGTTCGCCGAGGCCGGGATCGGTCGCCGAGATGATCCCGCCGCCGGTGACGTAAGCGGTCACCCCGGCCCGCCATTGGCCCAGCAGCAGCGCGGTGAGCCCGTGCTGGCCGTGGTTGTCGAGCAGGTGCTGCAGCCGCGCCCGCCGACCAGGGTCACCGGGTGGGGATGCGATCAGGACAGCGGGACCCGGCGGTGCCGAGGCCTCGAGGACGGCCAGGGCGGTGTCCAGGTCGGCAACCACGGTGATCGATGTCGGCAGGTCGGTGGTCGCTCCCGGTACACCGAGCAGGCGGGCCACGTCGGCGCTGGGCACGTAGACCCTGCGCGTGGGCACGTTGTCGGACGCGGTGGTCAGGAGAGTGAGCAGCAGGGCGCGGGCCGCGGCATAGCCACCGGGCCCGACCAGGCCGAGGCCGTGGACACGCGCAAGGTCGAGGGCGACCTGGGTCCCCTCGCCGGCTGTCGTGGTCTCGCCGTCGTCGTGGGAGGGCGTGGTGTCGAGCGCGATGTCGACCACGGATGGTGGCGTCGCCGGTCCGGCGACGCTCCCGGTGGGCGCGGCGGCGCCGATCACACGGCGGACACGAGGTACGAACACCGTCGGCCGGGCCTCATCCCCCGTTTCTTCCGGTGCGGTACTCGAGCACAGCGTTGGGTCTCCGCTGCCGGGTTCTCGGCGCTCGCGCCTGTTCGGCTCGCCGGTCGCGCTGTCGGTCCCGGCGTCCAGTTCGAGGTCTTCGTCGTGGTGCTGGGCGCGCAGATGAGCCAGGCGCAGCTGATACACCACCGGGGCGACGGGCGGGTCGTCGTCTCGCCGTCCGCTGCCCGGCCGGTAGCGCGCGTGGCGCCGCCGACGCGTGAGCACGAGCAAGGCGCTCACCGCCGCGGCCAGGCCCAGGCCGACGAACACCTCACCGCTGCTCCAGCTCACCACTCCGCCGCCGGGCCGGTCCACCTCATGGTCGGCGGCAGGCGTGGCACTGGGCGTCGCGGCCGGGGCAGGCTCGGAGGGAGCTGGCATGCCTGTGCTTGGCGGCGGGAGCCCTGATTCGGGGGCGGGCGCAGAAGGCGTGTATTCCGGCGGAGGCGGGGCTGGGCTGGTGTTGGGAAGGTGGAGGGTGTCGCCGGGGTGGATCCGGTTCGGGTTGGTCAGGGTCCGTCCGCCGGGCTGGGCGCTGCCGTGGTTGAGGGCCCAGATCTCCGGCCAGCGATCGCCAACTCCCAGGCAGCGTTGCGCGATCCGCCACAGCGAGTCGTGCACCCCGTTCTCCGGCGGGCGGACCCGCTCGGTCCCGGGAGCGGCCGGAACCCGGGCCTCTTCCTGGGCGACCGGTGCCGTGGACGCGGGAGCGGTGACAGCCACCTGGGCGTGGCCGGCGGGGCGTGCGGCGTCGGCGAGGGCGAGGGGCGCGGCGATGGCGGCACGGTCCAGCACGGCCACGAGCAGGGCGCCGACGAGCACAGCCGCGACACGCCGCACCGGACCCGTCTGCTGTTTCAGGTCGGATAGCCGGGCGCCGCGGGCGACGTCGGCCGCGCACGCGCCGAGGTCGAGGACGAACACCAGCCACAGCGGCCAGGCCAGGCAGGCGAGGGTGTTGAGCAGGAACCGTGCGGACATGGGCGTCATCAGCCGCGAGCCGATCTCGTCCAGGCCTGGCAGGTGATCCGGCAGCGGCCAGCCCACGCCGTGGATCAGCGCCCACGGCAGGCCCGCCACCAGCCCTGTCAGCACGACGGCGGCGAACAGTCCCCGCGTCACCCGGCCCAGCAGCCGCGCGGTGCGCGTGAACGGCACGCGGCCAGACATCAGGTACTCGCCGCGGCGAGTACCTGACCGCCGTTACCGCCGGCTTCCGGTGCGGGCCCGGTGGGCCGGGTGGCGCGCGGCGGGGTGGCCTCCGGGCTGTCCTTACCGGGAGAGCCGCTCTTCTTCGCGATGTCGGGACGTTTGCGTTTGCCGGCGCGGGTGGACTTGGTCGTCTGGTCACGCCACTGCGTGAGGTCGGCGGCAGGGACGTCGGTGACTGCGGCGAGCTCGGGCACGTCGATGACGTCACCGGCCGCGGTGAGGACCTCGCCGAGCTCGCGTTCGAGGTCTGCGAGCTGCCCGGCCAGGTCGGTGTGCCGGCGCGCCAGGTCTCCGACGGTGGCCGCCACTCGCTGACGGCGGGCGCTGCGCGCGGAATCGGTTTCCTCCAGGCGGCGGGCGATCTCTTTGTCCGTGGTGACCATCCCGGTGTTCTCCCTTTTCTGTCGGCCGAGGGTGGGTCAGGGCTCGATGCCGGTGACCCCGCGCTGCGGATGGGCGGCACCCCGCCCGTGGGTGTGGATGTCGTCGATCCCGGCCAGGGACAGCAGCTGAGTCCGGTAGGTGGCGGTGACCTCGACGATCACCGTGTCCCCGGCCACCACGACGGTGCCGGTCGCGCCGACGCTGGCCAGATACCGCTGCGCGAGGTCACGCGCCCTAGCCGGATCTATACGAACGGTGCCGTTGGCGCGATACGCGGCGACGTCGAGCGCCTGGGCGCCGGCACGGGCGGCGGACTCGGCCTGACCGCCGGCGCGGACCTTGCTCGCCAGGGCGAGGCCGCCGTCCAGGCTCAGCCCTGTCAACGCGAGCAGCCCGATCAGGAGAGCGAGTACGAACGCCGTCACCCGGCCTTCCTCAGCCCGCCACCACCAGCGCAAGCCGCACACTGACGTGCTGCGCACTCGAGTGCGCAGCACGTCAGTGCCACGGCGAGAATGAGCAGCGTGACCGCGACGCTGGAATCGCCTGAGGTGACCGAGGACCGGGTGACCGCGTGGCACGAGGCCGGTCACGTCCTCGTCTACCTGCTGCAGGGCCGGTCGCTGCGCTACGTCACGCTCCGTCCCCGTACGGCTGGGCGTACGGGTTTCACCGCGGTCCGGCCCCGGCGTGTCGACCTGTCGTCGGTCGCGGTCGTCGCGCACGCCGGCCCGCTCGCCCAGGCCCGCTATGTCCTCGAGGCGACCAGCGCGGCCGACCGGCTCGATGAGGAGGTGACCGACGAGGACGTCCGCCTCGGCTCCTACCTGCTCGGCGGGCACGACGACCTCGCCCTGATTACCCAGGCCCGCCAGGCATACGGGATTTCCGACCGGCAGCCCGATCTGTGAGCGGAGATCGCGCAGGACCTCGTCGACCGGCACTGGACCGACATCGGCCGGATCGCGACGGCGTTGCTCGAGCACCGGACGCTGACCGGCGCCCAGCTCCGCGCCTGCGTTCCCGCGCTCGCGCGCTGACAACGCCATCAGGCACCACCCCGCCGAGCCTGGGACCGGTAGGTGTCGACGACTTCGCTGGCGGACGAGACCAGGATCTTCCTGCCGGGAACACCGAGCAGGACGGCCTGCCCGAAGTCCACAGTGCAGCGCACCTGCACGGTCACCGCACTGGCGGGAGCCAGCGTGCCGGACAGCGTGGTGGTCACGTCCCGGCACACCACGCCCGCCTGGGCCAGCGCGGCGCCAGCCGTGTCGCGAGCTGCGGTGGTGGCGGTGGGTGTGGTGCGGTGCAGGGTAGCGGCGCGAGCGGCCTGGTGGGCGGCGTCGTCGAGCCGCAGCCGCGCGTCGACACCGCGGTGCACCACCACGGCGAGCAACACCAGCAGCATGACCAGCACCGGTGTCAGCAGGACGGCTTCCGCGGTGACCGAGCCGCGCTCAGCACGCCACCAGGCGCGCACCCCTGTGACCAGACCGCTTCCTTGCCGCGTCACGACTGCCTCTCCCCCGCCCGACCGTCGGTTCCGGGCGCTGTGGTCGCGTGGTGTGGTGGAAGCAATCTGAGACGGGGCCACTGCGAAGGTGGCCGTTCCCAGGGGAACTCGCCGGCCCGGGTGAGGTCGCGGGCGGCGGTGACGTGAGCGAACACGTTCTGCGGCAGCACTTCCGCGGCACTGGCCAGACGGCTCAGCTCGTCACGGCCGGGCAACGCGGCCAGGACACGATCAGCGCGGTGGGCCAGGTCGGTGCGCCGCAGTTTCGCTTCCCACGCGCGGGTCAGCAGCAGGCAGCCGCGCAGGTGCCGGGCGACCTCGTCCAGGTCGTGGTCGATCGTGGTGACCGCCTGGCGTGCCGCGGCCACCAGGTCCTCGCCGGCGTCGGGATCGGTGGCGAGTTCCTCGGCGAGGGCTCGCGCGTCGCGGCTACGGTCCAGGCAGCACAGAGCCTCCCACACCACCCGGTGCGCCTCGCCTGGGAGCGCGGGATCGATCCAGACGCGGGCCGGTGTCCGGTGCAGCTCGTCGACACCGGCCAGCAGTTCGCGCACCAGGCTCGCGGTATCGGCCCCGAGGTCGGCGAAATCTCTGCTGCGCCAACCCTCGCCACGGCGCAACCGGGCCCCAGGAGCTGGCTCGTGCAGCCTCCGGTACTCGCCGGGCCCGCACGCGGCGCGCCAGCCGGCGAGCACGACGATCAGCACCACGGCGGCGACAATGAACTTCCCTGCGAATCCGTTTCCCGTCACCAGCGCGAATCCCACGACAGTCGCCCCGGCCAGTCCTTTCAGGACAGTTCCCGGTCGCGCGGCGGCGAAGACCTGCCGGCGCCGCCAGCGGCGCGCGGCGAGGGCCGGATGGAGCAGCACGGTGTCCGGCCCGTCCGGGAACACGCCGTCGAGCACCGGCGAATGACTGAGGTCACCCATCAGGAAACTCCTGTCGTCTCACACCAGGAACTGGATCTGGATAAGGAAAAGTCAGGGTGTGCTGTCCGTGTCGGGCACGAAGCGCTCGACCTCGCCGACGGTTTCGGCGTGCACGTGCAGCTGCACACCGGGCAGGACCGTGGCGGCCTCGCCACGGACGCTCACCGACACCGAGGTCGCGTCCCGGGTCACGGTGAGCCGGGGCTCGCGGAGTGGGCCGGCGGCGAGGTCATCGAGCAGCCGCTGTCCCGCTGCGTGTCCGGCGCCGGCGGTGCCGTGCTGGACGCGGGCCGCGGCGAGGGCTTGTGAGGCGGCGGTCTGGGCGACGTGGGTCGCGTGGGACCACACCGCGAACTGGATGATCGCCAGCAACGCCAGCAGCAACAACGGTGTCGCGATGACCAGCTCGACGGTGACCTCGCCCCGGTCCCCGGACAACGCGCGCCGGACACGGCGAGCCAGCGGGCCGCGAGGCCGCCGCGGTGAGGCGTTTCGAGCCGGCATGGTCAACCGATCCCGAGGTTGATCGACGTGGCCTTCTCGGTCAGTTTCGCGACGATGATCGCGATGATCACGATCGCGGCGATAGCCATCAGGGCGGTGACGATGACGGTGGTGGTGATCTCACCACGCTCGGGATCGGCTCGCAGCACGGCGATCCTCGCCGCGATCACTGTCCATATCGTACGGACATATTGCTTCATGGCTCTTTCTTCCTTTTCTGCGCAAGGCTTTCTTCCTGCAAAGCGTGGGCTGGTTAGAGTCCGTTGAGGACCTGGATGACCGCGGGATAGGCGACGAATCCCAGGAATCCGAGGAACAGCAACGTCACCGGCAGGGCCATGCGTTCGGTGGCGGCCTGGGCATCGGTTTCGGCGTCGGTGACCTGATGAGTCCGCAGTGCTTGGGCTTTCGCCGCCAGGGACGCGCGAACGCGAGCACCTTCGGTCCCGGCCAGAGAAATCGACGCGGCGAGTTCGGCGAGCTCGGTGATGTCGAGTTCCTCGCCAAGCCGACGCAGCGTGGCCCAGGGGGTGGTGCGGGTCAGCTGGGCGGCGTGCAGCGCGCGGCGGATCTTGTCGAACGCCGGCCCTGTCCCGACGGCCGCGGCGTCGCCGAGAGCGGCCTCGACCCCCGCTCCCCCGGCGAGGGTGATCCAGACGAGATCGAGGAAAGCCGAGAGCGCGCCGCAGAACTCGCGCCGCGACCGGGTGGCTTTGGCGCGGACCTCGAGGTCCGGGGCCAGGAAGCCGAGCGCGGCGAGCACAAGCCCGCCCAGCAGCGGCACCTCCACCCCGAGCGACAGCCCGCCCAGGGCCAGCAAGGCTTGCAGGAGCCACGGCGCCAGCAGCCCGGACATGGCGAGAACGGCTTTGGACGCCAGGTGGGTGTCGGCGCCGCGGCCGGTGACCCGCAGATCGGCCTCGATCCTCGTCCCGGGCAGCCCGAGCATCCGCAGGCCAGGCACGAACACGCGGCCCCAGGCGCGCACCCACGCGGCGTCGCCTGTGAGGACGATCGGCGTAGCCGGCCGGCCGGCGTTGACCTTGGCGAGCTGGTCACTCAGTACCGGGCGTGGTGGAAGAGCCCAGGTCAGCAGCAGCCACATCCCGACGCCAGCACCGGTTCCGAGGACGAGAGCGGGGATCATGGACGCTCACCTCCGCCAACGGCCGGTGCGGTGGTGGATGCGGGGGTGTCCAGGGCGAGGACCCGTGGTTGCCGTCCGCCGGTCGCGATCCGGGCGAGCCAGGCGAATCCGGCCGCGAACAGGCTCGCGATGAGCAGCAGGACGAGCTGGCCAGTGGCCGTGTTGTAGACGTCGAGGTAGGCGCGGTTGAACACCACGACCCCGACAGCGAAGGCGAGGGTGGTGGCGACGATGACCCGCACCGAGGTCCGGGTCCGCGCGCGGCCGGTCTCCACCCGCATCCGCATCGCGGCCTGCTCGCGGGCGGTCGTGGCCAGGGAGCCGAGCAGGTCGCCGAGCTGGCGGGCCTGGTGCTCGGCCGCGAGCACGAGGGCGGCGAGGACGAGGTCCGCGGTCGGGTCGTCCAGCTCGCGTGCGAGAGCCCGCAACGCGGGCGCCAGGCGCTGCCCGCTTTCCAGCCTCGCGGCCAGCGTGGCGACCTCGCCGCGGATCGCCGCGGGCGCGAGACCGGCGGTGGCGAGGATGGCTTGCTCGAGGCCCGCTGCGGCGGACAGGACGTCGCGCAACATCTCCGTCCACGACGCGATCGCCTCGATCCGCGCGACCCGGCGAGTGTGGGTGCGGTCCGGGCCGACCAGCCGCGGCAGGAACCAGGCTCCAGCGGTGGCCATCACCGCGCCGACCACCCACCCGGTCGCAGCCCCGGTCAGCACACCCACACCAACCGCCACGGCTAGGCGTAGCAGCACCCGCCGGTCACCGGCCCGGTTGCGTGCGAAGCGCAGCAGCGGGTGAGGGGGCGAGGGCGGCACCGCCGCGGGCCGGCGCCAGACGGCCACCATCAGCAGCAGGCCGACGGCGGCACCCAAGCCGAGTACGGCGGCGATCATGGTCGTGGTGTCGATGCTCATGGCGTCCACCACCCCTCCGGCCGGGACAGCAAGTCCGGATCGAATCCGGCCGCGGCGAGGTCGTCGAGGGTGTCGGCGCGCAAGGCACCGGCCACGGGAACGGCGCGGCGGTCCGGGCCGCGGCGGTAGACCTCGTTGGAGATCACCGCCCCGTCCTCGGCGTCGATCACCTCCCGGATCGAGGCGATCACCCGCGTCGTCCGGTCGGTGGCGCGGTCGAGGTGGACCACGAAGTGCACCGCCGACGCAACAAGCAGTGCGGTCGCCTCCAGCGGGAGCCGCTCGGGTCCTTGGGCGGCGTAGGAGGCCAGCCGGGTGAACGCGATCTTCGAACTACTGGCGTGGAGGGTGGCCATGGAGCCGTCATTGCCCTGCGACATCGCGTTGCACATCGGGATGACTTCGGCGCCACGGATCTCGCCGACGATGACCCGGTCCGGGGACATGCGCAGGCCCCAGCGGACCAGCTCGGCCTGGTCGATGGCTCCCTCGCCCTCGACGTTGGGCTCGCGGGCCTGCAAGGCGGTGACATCGGCGTGCCGCTCGGGATCACGGTCGAGACCGAGTTCGAAGGCGTCCTCGACCGTGACGATCCGCTCCAACGGATCCATCTCCGCCGCCAGCCCCCGCAGGAGCGTGGTTTTCCCGGCGCCGGTGCCACCGGTGATCAGCACGTTCTTCCGCGCCCGCACCATCGCGCGCAAGAACCTTTCCAGCCCGATGTCGAGCGTGCCGCGGCGACGGAGCTGCGGAAGGGCGGCGGTGAGGTAGCCGTGCCGGCGGATCGTGCACGCCGTCACCCCGCCCGCCGTCAGGCCGAGGACCGCGAAGAGCCGCTCGCCGCCGGGGAGCTGGAGGTTCAGCGCCGGACTGCCGCGATCGAACCTGCGCTCCTCCGACGACGCCCGAGCCGCGAGGGTGCGGATCAGGTCGGTGAGTTCCTCGTTCGACGCCGCCACCGGCGCTACCCGGGCACGGCGGCCGTCGTTGTACTGCACGAACACCCGGTCGAAGCGGTTGACCGCGATCGTCTCCACCGAGCGATCCGCCAGCAGGGGCTGCAGCCCGCCCAAGCCGAACACCTCGTCCAGAACCTGATCCACGACCCGCTGCTCCGTCGCGGAATCCACCAGGGCACGCCCGGCCAGGAGCTCGGCCTCGCTGTGTGCGGCGATCGCGGTGTCGAGGACGTCGCGGCCGATCTCGCGGCGCCGCGCCATGCTCAACCCGTCACCGCTCGTCCGGGACACGGTCTCGACGCGACCGGGCAGGTCCGTGGTCAGCGCCTGCCGGAGCCGGGCACGCAGTCGCTGCTCGGCATCGCCTCCGTTGCCCGGCGAGGCGGATGGTGCGGCTGGGTGATGGATCTGAGTCATGCCAGTGGCTCCTTCCCGGCAGGGCTGGGCTGATGGCCGTTGTGTCGCGGATCCCTCACCTGCGGCGGCGCGGACGCAGGTTGTGGCCCGAGGCCGGGCGGGGTGATGAGCACGCCACCGGGTCGGCGCACCTGCTGGGCAGGTACACCCGGGACACCGGCCGGCATGGTCGCCGGTGGTGAGGCGATGGAAGTGGCGGGTTCGGCCAGGGTGCGGGCGAGAGCTGCGGCGTGGCGGGCAAGGCCACCGTTGTTGCCGCGGCGGCGGGCCAGCGGCTGCCGATGACCGGTCAGCGTGGCGGCAGTGACCGGGTCGTGCGGGAGACGCCCGATCGCGGGCACTCCTAATTCGCGCTCCACATCCACGGTCGGATAGCCCTCGCCGGTCAGCAGCAAGCCGGGACGCGGCGTCCAGCGCGCCAGTTCCCCCAGCCGCACCGCGGCGTGGGCGAGGTCGTCGCCCTGAGTACCAGTCACCAACACCAGAGCATCGGCGCGGCGCGCGATCGCCTCGGCCGGTGTTCCGGGATCCACCCGCCCGCAATCCGCGAACACCACCACACCCGCGTCACAGGCCACGACGGGCAGCAGCGGCCCGTCTGAGGCAGTGGCCAGGGTCGACAGCGCGGCACGCGCGTGCGTGCCACCCGGCGGGGCCACCAGCGCGCGGGCGCCGCCGGACAGGGCCTGGGTGTGGTCCCACACCACCGCGGGATCACGGGTGCGGCGTGCCACGGCGGCGAGGCTCACCAGCCCCGGGGTGGCTGGCAGGCCGAACCTCATCGCCAGATCGCCTCCGGACGGGTCGACCTCGGCAACCAGACGGCGCGTGCTCTCGGCATGCGGCCAGGTCATGGCCAGCGCGACAGTCAGGGTCGTCACGCCCGGCGAGCCTTTCACCGAGCACAAGGCGATCAGCATCACCGCTCACCGCCCGCCGGTTGCATCACCAGCGCCAGCTGACCGGCCGGGACCTGCGCCAGCTGCGATGCCCCGGTGGTGTCGATTTCCAGCGACACCACGGTGGTCTGGTCCGTGCCTGCTGGCGTGACCCCGACGGCCGTGGCGCGCCAGGACGTTCCAGGTGCTTGTCCGGTGGCCGAGCTTCCTGCCGCGGTGGCGGCGGTGACGACGACGGTCACCGGGGCTCCGGCGGCCAGCTCGGGCGGGGCCTGCCCCGGCTTCACGACGACCGCGACCACCGCCCGGCCCACCGCCGGGAGGGCGGCAGAGCCCACCGCGTCCGGCGTCAGCAGCGCTCCCGCGCCGAGGCTGGTCGCCATCGGCCGCCCCAGCACGCTGGCCGCCCGATCCGCCGGAATCAGTGCCAAGCCCGGCGCGGCGGACACGTCGATGCTGCGCAGGTCGCCCGGGGTCAGCACATGCCCGAGCGGGACCGGTTTCACCAGCGCCAGCACCGGAACCCGGTCCTGGGCGCTGGTCGTCCACCACACCGCGCCACCGACACACAGCACCACCAGCAGCACCCCCGCCACCAGATGCGGCAACCGGCGCCGCCGACCCCGGCGCGCAGCCGACCTCGACGGCGAACCCGAGGAATCCAGCCACGACACCGGCCGGGCTTCACCGGCCGTGCTGTGGCCGCGCGCGGGACTGTCAGTACTGGTCACGAGAAACCCCTCCAGGCATAGCTCACCCGCACCACGTATTCACCCGGCCGGCAAATGCCGCCGGGAATACACGGTCAGGAAAAGGAAAGAGAAGAACTACTGATTCAGTTGGGAACGTTGTCCGGGTTATCCGGTGCCCAAGGCTTGAGCTTCGGCGACCCGGAAGGACGCCGCTGCGCTGGTGGTCATGTCCGGGAACGTGCCCGACGCCCTGGCACCCGACCACGTGATCCGCCACGACACCGTCGCCTTGGCAGGAAATCGCTCGCCCGGCGCACCGGCCGACGAACGCTGGTAGGTGTGGCCGCAATCGGGCGAGACCGCCCGCGGATCCCCGTGGGCGGGGAACGGTGTGCCCGGTCCAGCGCAGGACACGGTGTCGCCATCGCCCATGGTCCAGGACACCCCGGTCGGGGTCGCGGTCGCGGTGACCGACACCCCGGGAACCGACGCCGTCGCCGACCGCGGCCGCCAAATCGCGCGGTCCAACCACAGCCACGTCGGTAGTTGCACCAGCTGGGTTCCGGCTGGGCTCGAGCCAATCACCGGACTCGGCAACCGCAGCTGTGACCGCGCCTGCTCGGCTAACTCTTCTGGCGAGGGCAGCGGCGCGGCACCCGGTGCCTGACCATCGGGTATCCACACCGGCGCCCGGTAGAGCGCGTCCCGCTGCCCCTGACCGGAACACTGATAGACGTACCACCCGCCGCCGGAACCTTGCGCCAGCACCACTTCTTGGGGCCGCGGGCGGGCCAGCGACGCGAACTGCACCCCACCGTAACCCCAGCGGCGTGGGTGGAAGCTGATCGTCTGCACACCGTTCGCCGGTGGCTGATAGTTACTGCGCACGTACGAGCAATCGGCTTGGTTGCTGTTGCCTCCGACGATTCGATCGCCCGGCAGCGCCGGGGCCGCACCCCGGCCCCCAGCCTGCGATTTCGGCGCACCCGGTTTCGGTGCTGAGCCGGGTCGCGGTGCGGGCTGCGCGCCGCGCCCTGCGTTGAGGTCACAGTAAGGCGAGGGGTCGCTGGCGCAGTCGACACTGCCCCAGCCGCCGGCTAGCGCCGATGTCGTCGCGCAAAGGAACAGGCCGAAAGCGAGGCCTGTGGTCGCACCCGTTTTCCTTAACATGTTCCTACGTCCTGAATTGCGAAGTCAGTGATTTTCCAGGACCCGTCGACCGCCTTTTTCGCCATGGCGTTGATGTGCCGACGCCCTCCCGGGCCGTCGTTTGCCGGTTGGCCGTTGTCAGCGCGGTACTTGATCCAGCGGCTGTCGTCGCCGCAGTCCACGATGTTCACCGTGGTCGGATTGTCGGCGGGTTCGACGGATTCGACCGTGGGGGCGTTCTCCGGCTTCCCCTTGGTGACGAGTCCGTTGTAGTGATCGGCATACAAGCCACGAGAGATCTTCGACAGCGCGTCAGATGTCGCGTTCTGGACCAATTTCGGCGATCGCCAGTCCGAGGTCGTCGCGGCCTCGGCCATGTCGCTCCACATGCCCAGGTAGGCGGTGGTGGCCTTCTGCTTGGCGATGTCGGCGGGCGAGGCGGGAGTGGTGCTGGGGGCGAGTGCCGGCGTCGTGGAAGTCGGGGTTGCGCTGTTGTCCGGGCTGCAGGCGCTCAAGCCAAGTCCGGCCGCGGCGGCGAGGATGGTCAGGGCGAGGCGAGTGCTGCGGTAGTGGGTCATTATGGCCCCCCGTTTTGTCGACGATCGCAGGTCAGCGTGGGCGAGCCACACTGCCGTGACACTCCACTGCAGCGAGTTCACCTCAAGACCGACTTTCGTGGTGATGGCGCTCCGGACCGCTGCTCTCGCGTGAGATTCACCCGTTGGTTTGAGAGCCGGTCGGTCGGAAGATCGGGCGGGCAGGATGGCGTACAAGGTGATTCGCTGAGGGGCGGAGGAGTCGTGGAGCTGACGACGAGCGGCTGGTGGTGGAGTGGCAGCGCTGCCGCTGGCCTGATGCTCGGTGCGGCGGCGAGCGGGCTCGCGCGCCGGTTCCTGCGACATGAGCGGACACTGGCCGGGGCGTGGTGGTTCGGCGCGATGCTCACGGCCGCCGTCCTGGGGTCGCTGGGCTGGCGAGTGGGGGCACGCGGCGAACTCGCCGTCTACGGGTTTGTGGCCGTCCTGGCGGTTCCCTTGGCCGTGATCGACTGGTGCGAGCATCGGCTTCCCCGGGCATTGATGTGGCCGCAGCTTGCCGGCGCCATACTGGGTTTCGTGGTGCTGTGTTTGGTGCGGCACGACCCCGCGCCGGGTGTTCGAGCGCTTGCCGCACTCGTCGCGGCGGGCGGGCTGTTCCTGCTCCTCGCCGTCGCGACCGGTGAGGGTGTCGGTGCAGGCGACGTCAGCGTCGCCGCGGTTGTCGGCCTGGCGACCGGCTGGATCGGCTGGGCCCAGGTCGTCGGAGCGCTGCTGACAGCCTCGCTGCTCGCGTTGGTCATGATCGCTGTGCCCGGCGTCCGACGCCGCGACGACGACGGCGCCGTGTTGGTGCCATTCGGGCCATGTCTCCTGACGGGCGCGCTGGTCATGGTGCTGGCAAGCTGACAGAACGCTCGTCGCCGTGCGGCGCGATTCCATGGGTGCCTGGCTCGTCATCGTTCGTCCCTACTTCTCTGACAGCGCTCGTGGCTGGACCGTCCTGCCAGCAGGCTTTGTCCCCCTGCGGGGTTGCCGGGGTGGCGCTTGAGGGGAGGGGCGCCACCCCGGCGGCTTCCGTCGATCCCCCGATGACACCGACGGAGCGCTTTCTCTTGAGCGATTAGTTGGGGCGCGGCGTGACAGGCCAAAATGGGGCAGATACTTTGGCCCCTGCCACGCCGCGTCCGGGGCGCTGACCTCCCCGGAGCGCCAGAGCTACCGCTGATCAGCAAACCCGGGTCGGCGATGACGGCGCTGGCGAGCCTCGATCACGCTGGACCGTAGTAGCCCGGGATACAGCGGGTACCCCCGTTCCACCATGCTCCAACCACCCGCCATCTGATGACCGGTTGAAGGTCGGTGGTGCCCGGTCCGACGCAGTAATGGAAGATGTTGCCGAAGAAATCCTCTACATCCAGCATCACAGTGGACCCGGTTCCGCCGTCGCAGTGCCGGTACTTTCCCCAGCCGAGATAGCCGCATCCCTCGCTGACTGTGACGGGACCGCGAGCTGCCGTTTCCTTTGCGGTAGCGGCGTTTGCCGTCACACCAGACCCCGCGACGGCGAGCGCAGCGACTGCTCCAGCCAGACCATATCGAACCGCAGTAGTCCGCGAAATTCCAATCATATCCTCAACCCTTAAGAGTAATGGAGGTGAATAGCCGAACAACGATCCCGCACAATCCGAGCGATCGATTAAATCAAGTTATGACGGTTGCGCTGCTTCTGATTTCACTATCCTCCAACGCGAGATGAGCGGGAACCCCCAAGGCGAGCACAACGTTGTGCCGATTCTGTGTTGATCTTGTCCTTGCCCAGTCAAGACGGAAATGGTTCTCATTAGTGCTGGCTACGCGCAGAACCAAGGGAAACTACGAGGTGTGTCGTGACGAAACAGTTGAGCCCAGCCAGATGTAGCCTGACTGGGCTCACACTGAAGGTCGGACCCGTGAAGTTAGAACACGTGTCAGCTTAGCTGCACCACAGACCGAGCTATCACCCACAACTGTGACTACGGACGCTTTATCGCGTCCACGAAGGCAAGCGTTGAACTGGGCCGGCGGGCGCGTTCTTTGACGCCCACTCAGGTTTTCCTCGCACCGCGGCGCGCGCGCGGATTTCGTGCGCCCGGGAATCGCGAAGGCTTTCCAGAATGTCGGCAGCTTGTTCGTAGGCGGCTGTGGCGCGTGGACGAAACCCTAGGGCTAGCAGGGAATCTGCTCGGGCGATCAGGGTGTCGGCGAGGTTCCATCGTTGCCATGGGCGCTGCCGAAGGATGGCCGCGGAATCGAAGTGGGTCAGGGCGGTCCTATGTTCGCCTCGACGCTGCAGCAGGATGCCGAGGCTATGGTGCGCGAGGCTTTGGATACCGTCGGAGCCGTGCCGCTGAGCGAGGTCGAGCGCTTCGCGCGCGGTGTCGAGAGCACGCTCGCGATCACCGGCCTCATGGAAGGCGAGGGCGAGTGCTACCCGGTTCACAACACCGCCGATGTCGTGACGAAGTGTCCGGAACCGGTCGTCCGCCGCCTGGAAATGGGCGATCGCGTCACCGTGCCGCTGACTATCGGAGAGTGCGAGCGCCAAGCCGTGTGCGGTCCATGCTGCGGGCAGCTCGTCCCCCAGTTCGCCGTAGAGCTCGAGGGCCTGCGTGAGGTGTGAGATGGCCTCAGATGTCCGACCGAGGTCACGCTCGGCCCAGCCGAGGACTTGAAGGCTACGAGCGATGCCTGGGGTGCTTTCCGCCGCGGTTGCGGCGTCGAGCCCGTCGTTGGCGGCAATAAGCCAGTCGGTCCAGCTTCGCGTGATGGCGAAGTAAGGCAGGAATGCCGTCGGCAGGACCCACAAGAGGTCCTTTGCGAGGTGGCTGCGGGTGTTCTTCGCGATTTGCAAGGCGGTCGCGACCTCGGTCTGACACCAGGACATCGCCTCGTCGAAGCCAGGACCGGCTTGACCGAAGTCGGCAAGCAGGCTGTTGATCGTCGGGTCGCGCCAGTTCGGGATGAGCGAGTTGTTGGCGGCGAGCGCTCGTGCCGTGTACCACCTGAGAACTCGGTCCTGGGCCTCCTCGACGTCCCGGAGGTGCTCCTCGACCAGCGCGCGCTGATGTGCGTATGCCCGCAGGAGGTAGTCAATGCAGTAGCGGCCATCCGGCATGGGCGTTACCAGGTGAGCCTGCCGAAGCACGGTGAGAAGTGACTCCGCGAGGTCAGGCTCGATGTCGGCGAGCACGACAGCGGAGTCCGCGCTGACGGTGCACGCGGGGCTGATCCCCAACAGGCGGAACAGCCGTGCTGCAGCCGGTGGCAGAGCGAGGTAGGACAGGTCGATGACGCCGTGGATGTTGACCGTGGGGTCTGGCGAGGTGAAAAGGTCCAGCCGGTGGCGGTCGGTCGCCAGCTGATCCGCGATCTTGCCCAGCGTGCTGTCGGGCCGTTGTTGGAGGTGTTCCGCGACGATAAGGACCGCCATGGGCAGCCGGCCGCAGCGTCGTACGACCGCTTCCGCGGCCACAGGGTCCGCGGCTACCCGGTGACCGCCGGCGCGGCTGGCGAGCAAGGTCAGCGCGTCGTTGATCGGCAAGGCGGGCAAGTCGATCGACACGCCACCGGTCCGCAGCAGCAGGCCGGCCTGATGCTCGCGGCTGGTAGCGACGACGACGCTGCCGCCGCCTGGCAGCAGATGCCGCACCTGGCTGTAGTCGGCGATGTTGTCGAGGACCACCACGGCGGGGCGTTCGGCGAGGATCGATCGGAACCGCGCGGCCCGGACCTCAAGCGGGCCGTTCAGGTCCGCTTGGCCGGCGCCCAATGCCTGTAAGAAGCCATCCAGTACCTCCTCCGGCATCCTGGGCGCACCTGGACCGAGCCCGCGCATATCAGCGAAGAGGCAGCCACCGGGAAATCGGCCGAGGATGCGGGTGACCCAGTGCACGGCCAACGCCGTTTTCCCGACCCAGAAGCCGCCTTCGATCACGATCGTGTGGGCGCCCCCGTTTGCCTGGCTCGTGAGTGCGGCGTCCATGGCCTGTAGGACGTCGGCTCGACCGACGAAGCCAGGGACGTCGGCGGGCAGTTGCATCGGTTTGTTCCCACCCGCTGAGCCTTCGAAGCGTTGCTGCTCGGCGAGGCGTTCGAGTTGCCCCTTCGCGCCGAGGACCGTATCGATCTGGCGCACGACCTCGGGCAGAAGGGCCCGGTGACCGTGCAGCAGCTTGGACAAGTAGCTCGGGCTGTAGCGGGCTTTCGCCGCCACGTCGCCCAGGCTCATTCCCCGCTCACGGCGCAGCCGGTGCACGGCCTCGGCAAAGCTGTTGATGTGTCGCATCTGCGTCTCCCCATCCGCAGAGCAATCGACCGCGCTAGATGCGAGCCGCTCTTGCCCCGCTACGCCGGGGCGCGCCCGACCATTCCTCGTGCACTGGTGCCGTTGAGGGCACATCGACCTCCTTACGACCTCGCAAGGTCTGCGTTTTCGTACTCCGCCCGAGTGACTAGCTTTCTCCTCAGTTGAGCTGAGATGCCTTCGAGACTATTCTCAGGGGAAAGTCCTTTTCAACTGACGAGAAAGTGATCACCCGATTGGGTGTCTCATCAGTGAAGACACGGCGGCTGTCATGGAGGCCTGGGGTGGCAGGGCAAGCGACGCGAACGCTCGCGGCGAAGCTGAACGACCTCTTCGCGACGAAGAAGCGACCGGACGGCAAGGAGTACAGCAACGAGCAGGTCGCCGCAGCTATTATTGCTGGCGGATACGTCAAGACGGCATCTCAGAGCTACATCTGGGGACTCCGTAACGGCACGAAAAACAACCCGACGAAAGGTTATCTGGAGGGACTCGCGGCGTTCTTCGAGGTTCCGGTCGCGTACTTCTTCGATGACGACGTCGAACTTGTGCGGCAAGTCGACCAGCAGCTGGAAGCGCTGAAGGCGGAGCGCGCGAGGATGGCCAGCCTTTCGGGTGATGAGGAGATTCAGTTGCTGGCGATGCGCGCCGGGCGGCTATCACCCGAACGCCTGAAGCTGGTGAGAGACATGCTCGATGTCGTCTACCAGCAGGAACAAGCCGAGAGGCGTTCACCACCCGATGGAGGGCTTCCGAGCGGTTAGCGCGGACCCGCTATCTCGGCTTCTGCGATGCTGCCCGAAGTCGCTACCGCGGAGGGAGGGTACGGGTGTCAGAACGGCGCATACGCCGACAATGCCGCGAGATGCTGAGCAAGCTCGACATTCGCCCACCCCTGGACGTCACCGAGCTATGCCGTCAGATGGGCGAGATCCGCGGCAAACCCATTCGTCTGATCGCCTACCCCATCCCCGTGCCCGGCCCATTCGGCATGTGGATCTCCACCCCCGAAACGGATTACATCCTTTTCCAAAAGGAAACATCCAAACGGCACCAGGACCACATCGTCCTGCACGAACTCGGCCACATCCTCGGCGGCCATCAGGGTGCCCTCGACAGGGAAGTCCTTCCTGACGGGCTCACAACGCCAGGCACGCAATCCTTGAGCGAGCAGTACCCGGATATCGGCGATGACGCGGTGAAACGAGCGCTCCGGAGAACTGCCTATGACACCGAGCACGAACGGGAAGCCGAAGCAGTCGCGACGATCATTCTCGAGTGGGCGTCGATCCTGAATATCGCGGCCCCGCGGCCATCTGACGGCGCCGCGCGCGGCATGGACACCGCTCTCGGCGCCCGGATCGGCTGGCTATGAGCTGGCTCATCAGCGCCGCGCTGATCAGCTGCCTCCTCGGCGGCCTGATCTGGAAGGGCTATCAACTCAGTCGGCAACCCTGGAACCTGCCCCTTCAAGGCATCGTCGGCTTCCTCGCCTTCGCACTCATCGGGCGCATCCTGCGTGACGTCGTCGGCGACGCGTCGCTCGTGCGCGGGGGCCCGGTGTGGTCCGCTGTCGCATGGCACGCTCCCACATCGGCCGCCGTTCTCTCCCTGCTGTTCTTCTTCGACGCGGCGACGCTGCCTCGACAGGTGGCCAAACGCCGCACCCACCGCAATCTGATCGTGCTCGTCACCGCCGAACTCGTCATGATCGGCGCCGCCGCTTCGGCGCCGGCGCCACGATCCGTTCCGCACATGTCGGTCATCTACTTCGCCGCCAACCTCTTCATGGGCTGTGCGCTGGCAGCATGCGCGGTCTCGGCACTGCGCTACGCCCGCCAGGCCGAACGTCGGCTGAGTATTGGACTTCGCGTCGCGGCCGTCGGCTTCGTCCTGGTCGCGGTGACCAGCGGAATATTCGCCGCGATAGACGTTGAGTACTGGTTCACCGGAACCCTGTTCATGGACATCATCAGTGTGAACGGGACGCTGTCGTTCGCCGGCATAGTCGCGATCGTGGCCGGTCTCCTCTACCCGGCGGCCCGCATGCGACTGACCGCCATACGGATCTGGTGGCGGCAACGCCACGCCTACCACGCGCTCGGGCCGCTATGGACAGCCCTCCACAACGCATTCCCGGAAGACGAGTTCCTCCGCGCCTCCACTACGCCATGGGACTCCCTCCGCGTATGGGACGTACACCGGCGCTACTACCGCCGCATGATCGAATGCCGCGACGGGCTCGTCCGGATCAGCCCTCGTGTAGCGAAACTCCGCGAACACCACACGGACGACACACCGCTGTCAGACCTCATAGCCGAAGCGCTCCAGGGCTCCCCTCACGACCACGGCGAGCAACAGCGGGCCGTCCCTCTCGCAATCCCGGACACCAACTCAGCGCATGATGAGGTCGACGAACTCGTAGCGCTCTCACGTGCCTTTGCTGCCAGAAACTCAGCCATCTCAGGGAGGGCCGCGTGACCCATCACGCGATCATCGTCGGCGGCGGCATCGCGGGATCCGCAGCTGCCATAGCTCTGCGCAAAGCCGGCATCACAGCCGAAGTCTATGAAGCTCGGCACGACGGAGGCGACTACAGCGGAGCCGCACTACGCCTCCCACGCAACGGTCTCAACGCCCTGCGCGCCCTCGACGCACACGACCTCGTCACCGACATCTCCTACCCCGTCGCCAACACCGAACTCAGCTCAGGCACCGGCCGACACCTCGGCACGGTCTCCTTCACCGGCAACGGACCCAACGACGTCCCCCGCACGATGCCCCGCGCTCGCCTCGCCCGCGTCTTGCGCTCCACGGCCGCCGACCGCGGAGCGGCCGTCACCATGAACAAGCGCCTGATAGCCGCGACGAGCCGCTCCGGCAGCGTCATCGCAACCTTCGACGACGGCTCCACCACCGAGGGCACGGTGCTCATCGGCGCAGACGGACTGAACTCGACAACCCGTCGCTTGACCTTTCCCTCAGCCCCTGAACCCCGCTACGCCGGCACCCACCTCATCTACGGCTACGCCCCCGCGACCACAACCGTTCCCCCTTCACCGAATGCCTTCCACATCTACTGGGGCAAGAAGGCGACCTTCGGCTACACATCCGCCGCTGGCGACATCTACTGGTACGCCAACATCGCTTCACCAGCACCTCTAGCAGCAGACGTACCGCGCGACATCGAAACTTGGCGCGAACGCCTCATAGGACTCTTCCGACGCGACCGCACACCAGCCACGGACGTCAT
Organism: Amycolatopsis speibonae; assembly: GCF_042647925.1. Classification (NCBI taxonomy): domain Bacteria; kingdom Bacillati; phylum Actinomycetota; class Actinomycetes; order Pseudonocardiales; family Pseudonocardiaceae; genus Amycolatopsis; species Amycolatopsis speibonae. The sequence goes on along the minus strand of NZ_JBHRWK010000020.1, from coordinate 137,055 downwards.
TCGAGCCGCAGACGTCATCTTGCCCTCCAACGCACGCACCCTCGACACGTTGCAGACCTGGCACACCGACCACACCATCCACATCGGCGACGCAGCCCACGCCGTCCCACCCGCAACAGAACAGGGCGCCGCGCTCGCCCTCGAAGACGCTGTCGTCCTAGCCCAAGCCCTCCGCGACAACGACCAGACCGCAGCGGCGCTCGAAGCATTCGAAGCCACCCGCCGCGAACGAGTCACACGGGCCGGAGCAAGCCGCCGCAGCCGCACAAGGCATCGACGCGGCACACCACGCTGGCTCGAACAACGAAATCGCGACCGCAGAATCGCCCAAGCAGCTCGAAGCGGCGCCATGAATCCACCCGCGTGGCTACACGACCACCAAATCACCTGGAACGAGATCCCCAACGACAAAGCTCGTTAGAGCACCCGCCCGTCATTACGTCGAGCAAGCACCATCCGGACTCCCGTGGATCCCTTCTCCACAGCATTAACTTCAAAGGATGCTGCGCACGTGTCCACCCAAGATGTGAACGCCGCCCCAGCACCGTCTGGTTTGTCGTCGATCAACTGAACGATCTCGTCGACCAGGCCCGCGTCGCAGAACGATTTTGCAACCTCCGACCGACCAACCAGCAAGAGAGACCGCACCCCGCCGGTGTAAAGCTCACGAAGGTATAACTCAGGCCCTTGACCTCCGTATGCCGTTGGCAGAGCAAATACTTCGGGAAGGTGCACCCCGGACGCCCCCTCCTCGACTCTTCCATTCGAAAAGATGACCGCGTCACTGACGGAACGGAAGTAGGCGAACTCAGACGACCGTTCAAGGTCTCCGTAGTCATCCAGCAGGCGAACGAACGGCAACTTCGTCTCCAACGAACGCATCCATGGTCCCACCACCAGGAGTGCTTCACGACCAAGGACACCGTCTTCGACATCGACGCCCGTGGAGCGAAGTCGAGATGCGCCACCTTCTTCCCTCGATGTGGGGTCCATGAGGGCGATCACCACTCTGGTCACACCGGCGTCGAGTAGCGCCTGCCTGCAAGGCGGCGTTCGTCCGTGATGGTTACACGGCTCAAGGGTGACGACAGCGGTCCCACCGCGAGCATTGTCACCGGCGGCGGCCAGCGCGTTGACCTCGGCGTGCGGCTCACCCTTTCTGAGGTGAAATCCCTCGCCCGCGAGTTGGCCCTCCGGGTCAAGGATAACGCAGCCAACGGGCGGGTTCGGGCTCGTTGTTCCAAGCCCTTTCGCGGACAAGGCAATCGCACGGCGCATAGCGGCGATCTCTCGAGGTGACACCATTTCAGTTGTTACCCGGCAGCCAGTTCGGCGATGAGCTGCGAAACCGGGGCAAGCTGGGCATGATCCTTTAGTCTGCCGCCAACAGCTTTGACATCAGCGACCGTCCGGAGCGAACTCCCGCGACGGCCGATGCGTAAGGCTTCCACCGCGACTCTCGCTGCTTGTTCCGGTTCTCCATACGACACATACGCCTGTGCCAGCTGCCCGAGTGCCATACCGCGGTCTCGCTGATACACAGTCGGAAGTCGCGGCACATGGTGCTCAAAGAGTTCGATCGCCCGAGCCGGATCGCCCAGGGCCAGCCAGCACCGAGCCCGCTGCACCTCGAGATAGTCCGGCGTGCAGAACGATCCATGACCTCCTCGAGCTTCACCGTTGATGTCGGTGGCCGCCCAGTTTTGCGCCTCGTCGATTCGGGTCTGTGCCTGGAGTTCATCACCGTCGAGCGCGAGCCCGTAGGCCTCCTGCTGCGCGAGGGCCGCACGCATCGGCGTCGGAAGATCCCGTGAAGCACGCCTCGCAGCTTGAACAAGACTGAGGATCTGACCAGCGTTTCTTTCGGCCACCTGCTGACTCCTGCGGAACAACGCCCACGTGACCATCGGCTGGTCGTCCGCCTCCAATCCCCATTCGAGCGATTGGCTGCACCAACGGCGCGCCGTCGTCACATCGCACATGTCCTCGTACAGCCAAGACGCTGATTCCGCGTACTGAGCACCGACACGGACGATGTCGCGGCGCTGCTCTGGCCTCACGGACGCGAGGAGTTCCTCGACGGCGTCCAGCTGGCTCAGCACCCCGGACAGGGCATATCGAGGCCCCAGGAGGTTGTCGGTCTTGACGAGAAGGTGCCACTGCTCGCGTAGATGCGACAAAACGTCCTCAAGATTCGGTCCCAACTGCGGAGAATCGCTCGTCGAGTCCGTTTCCGCGAGGCGCAGAGCGAGTCCCTTCTGATCGGCGGCTTCGACGACGTTGGCCGGGCCCGTTGCCGCGCTCAACCTCAGGTCCCGCTGCTCGCGCTTGGCTTGGCCTCGTAGCCCACGCAGGGCCCCGCCGGCCCCGAGCACCGTGTCAATGGCATTGACAAGGGGTTGGGACGGCAGGTTCCCACTACGCCGCTCGGCCATGGAGACGTAGTTGCGGCTGTATCCGATTCGCTGCGCGAGCTCTGGCTGGCTGAGCTTCGCCGCTTTGCGAAGTCGTCGAATCTCCCCAGCAAGACGCGCGTGGGCGGTGTCGGGCGTCGCACTGTCGTCGGTCACGGTCAACTCCGGCTTGGCCAAAGGGCGAACGGGGGTAAACGCCATGCGTGGCGGGTTTACCCCGTTACGTAATCATAGCTGGTCACGGTGTCATGGTGATCGTTCCCACACGTGCAACTGTGCCGGAGGATCCCCGTGACGACAACCGCCAGGCGTGGCACCGCGCATCTACGTCGACCGCTTCACGCGCACGCCGACGATCAGGCCAGCGGCATCATCCTGGTTCCGGCAACCGCGACAGAAACGTCGCGTTCGACCGGACTCTCCTCACACAGGGCGTTGATCGAATCATGACCTGGTTAGGCGTTTACGCCCTGACGGTGCTCGCTCTTCCGATCACGCTAGCCCTTCGCTGGATTGCCGCCGACTGGCTCAAGGCGCGTCGACGTGCCCGGTTCGCCGCGCAAGCAGCCGCACGGTGGTCTCCTGCAGCCATTGCAGCACGCCTCGAGCATGAGAACACCAGCGGCTACCCCCATTCCTTTGAGCGTTACCCCCGGCGCTAGCCGCGAAGCCCTCGCCAACGCAAACGTCCCACCGAGAAAGTGATTCACCGTGCGCAAGCAAGACCCCAAGGCAGTGTCATCCAAGCGCTCCGAGGAGACGACGGCCAAGAGCCGAGAGATAGGTACCGCTCTTCGGCGGGCACGAGAAGAGGCAGGGCTGAACCAAGTTGACATCTGCCGCCCCCTCGATTGGGGAGCCCCACGAGTATCCCGAATGGAAAGTGGCCAGCGCGAAGGATCCACCATGGAAATCGTCACCTATCTTGCGCGCGTACGGACCGCCCCTAAAGAATTCGACCGGCTGAAGCGGCTATCCGAGCTTCCCGCCAACGGCTACGACCTCCAGCGCCACCCAGTCGGCCTCCACGACCAACTCCCCACACTCGAGTTTCTCCACGCGAGCGCCAAAAAAATGACCTTCTATGAGCCGCAGCGGATCCCTTCACTGCTGCAGACCGAGCAGTACGCGGAAGCGGTTCTGCGGCGAGGCCGAGACCCCAAGGATCCTGTTATCACAGCAGGTGTTCGCTCCCGCATGGCACGACAAGGCCTACTCAAGAACGCGCGACCAGGCTTCGATGTCACGTTCTACATCGACGAGATCGTCCTTCGAGACACCACCATGCGCGAGATCATGGAGGAGCAGCTCATTAATTTGACAATCGCCGCATGTCTGCCACATTGCCACGTGCGCATCATACCGACAACGTGCTTCGATTACGAATTTAGCATCCCTTTCAGTCTCTTCGATGACTTCGACAATAATTCGGTTCTCACCATTCACACTGCCAGCGCAACTTTGATTCTGGAAGATCCAGAAGACATGGTTCCGTACCTACGGAAGCTGGAGAAGTTCCGCGAGAGCGCTTTGAGTGACCACCAGTCAGCCCAGAAGATCAACTCTATTTATAGCACCGATGACAGAGCAGTACAGTCCAAGACTGGAATCCCACTGCGGCCGCATCTCCCAGCCTCTGAGTTCGTCCACTAACGCTTCACCTCGGTCCATACCGCCACGCCACCTATCGAGGCGGCGAGATTCTTCACGACACCGCAAGTACGTGAGGTAGCCATGAACCGTAATACCGCAGCACTGGTATGGGAGTTGACCGGCTGCGCCAAGGGCATTCCGCTGGCGGTCACATCACTGCTCGCGAACCAGCTGTCCGCCGCTGCGCAACGCGACCTTGCCGACCAGCTGAAGACGACCGCTGAGCTACTTCGAGCGCACGCCAATGAACAGGAAATGTGGAACACCCCAAAGCCAGCACCGGAGAAGCGCCACGACGAGGAGGGCGACTGACGATGTCGCAGAAGTCCGATGCGTGCGGGGTGTGCTCGGCTGGCTGATGCACGGCCGCAATCAGGCCCGCAGTGCCTCTAGCGTGTTGTGCAGGGTCTCGGCGATGTACGTCGGGCTGCCCGGCCCCCACGTGATTTCGAGGTCGTCGGTCCCCGGTCGGAGATACGTCAGAAGCCTGCCATGGTCTGCCGTGTCGACGGCCGTCAGTGGCACGCTGGCTCGTCTGATCCCGTTCGAGCGAGCGGCAACGTAGAGCTGATGGCTGGCGAACCGCCGCGCGGCCATCAGACCTCGCAACTGGTCGGCCGGATCATCGGCTGTGTAATCCGTCCCTGTGTCCAAGGTGTACGAGTCATCGTCCGCGCTTGCCAGGTACTCCATGCGCGGAACCGATCGCTCGGTGACCGCGGCAGGAGGGTACTCCGGCAGCGCCTCGGCAACCGACCGGACGACCCGGGTAGACCGAATCTGTTCCAGCGTCAGGAGGTCGTCCTCGACGGTGATGAGGGCACCGTATTTTCCTGCCGGTACCGCCAGGATTGAGCGATTCCGGCCGGTGCGGTCGGCTGAAAAGCCGTAGCACTCGTGGTTCGACGAGGCGATGGCCAGCATCAGGTCCCGGAACCATCCGGCGATCCGGCCGCGCCGTAACTCGTAGAAGCCGGGTTGCGCGAGGGCCTGCCGGGCCAACTCCGCGAGCTCGCTTTCCGCGTCAGACTCGACCCACACATCCACTGGGCCGATCACCGGGTGCACCTGCCCGATCCGCTCCCACTCCCACGCTTGAGCCACCGCCAGACGCGGTACCGTCACCGGCTCGTCGAGCACCCCTCTGTCCTCCTCTGCCGGTTCTACTTACCGATCACCGGCGGCGGTACCCGGCCGGTGTAGCCGAACAACCCCTGCGGGTCCGGCTCCTGCAGATACTCCGGAGACTTCTTCTCTTTGTCCTCTTCCTTGCTCTTGTCGCGCCCGGCAACCGGAACGACCGGCGCACCTCCTGCGCCGCGGCTACCTGCTGGCCCCTGACCGCCAGCGCCGACACGCCCAGCAGCCTCACCAACCGCCCCATATGGCCCCGGCCCCGCCGACCTGCCCGGACCTCCCGGCCCTATCACGCCGGGAGAACCACCGCGGCCGTACGGCGGCACGACCGGACCTGAACCAGGCCGGTCCGGTCCCGCCACGTAGTTCAGCGTGTCCGCGCCGCCACCCGCGGCCGGAAGATTCCCCACCCCTGGTCCCGGCACGTTCGCGACGTCGATGCCTGACGGGGCCGGGCGCCCGAACCCAGCCACCTCTGTCCCGTCATCCGTGCCCTGCAGCAAAGAGGCGCTGCCCTGCCGCTGTTCACCTGCCGCCTGTTCCGGCAACGCTTCCCCGACTTGCCTTGGCCCGGCACCCGCGCGATGATCGGCCTGCACGGCGCGTCCGGCAACGCCGACGGGTTCACTGTCGGATGGCCTGCCGGGGCCCGTGATCTCGCGCTTCTTCGCGGTCCTGCCAGTGCCGGGGGTCTGGCCGATGGAGAAGGCCCCGTCGGACTCGCCGGCGATCTGGCCGAACTCGACCGGCATCGTCTGGGCGTGCCCGTCACTGGTGCGCGTGAAGGCGTTGTAGATCTCGTTGTTGCGCTGGATCGCGGCGTTGCGCTCGTTGAGCTGGATCTCGGTGTCGGTGTCCCATGGGCTCGCGACGTCCAGGACATTCCGCTGTGGTGGCGTATCCGAGACTTCGACCATCGAATCCCGCGTCGTCTGGAACGCGTGGTCCTGGTTGGCCAGCGTGTTCTGGCTGACGTGCAGAGCGGCGGAGGCCTCGGTCGCAGCCTGCGCGAGCGGGCGCAACCCGGCCCGGGCCGCGTCGCCACTTTGGCCCGACCAGGCGTTCTCCAGCCGCGCGACCGCCGCCAGCGTGTCCGCCTCGATACCTTGCTGTTCCTGGGCCTGCAGCACTCCCGCGCGCTGAGCCTCCCCCAGGCTTGCCGTGCCGGGCCCGGTCTTGACCATGCGGACAAGATCTGCGGGCACGATCAGCTTGCCTTCGGCCTGCAGTCTCTGCAGGTAAGCCACCATGGCCTCGGTCGGGGCGAAGCTCATCAGGCACCGCTCTTCAACGTCGTCACGGCCAGATCCGCAACCATCCGGGCATCCTTGCAAGGATCCACGGTTCCTGCCTTGGCGTCGGCGACGTTCACGTCGACCTCGAAGACCGCGTTATCCGCGACCCCGACCAGCACCGAGCAGTCTCCCAACGTCTGTCGCGTGTCCTTCGCTCCATACGCCACCGCCGGGTAGCCCTGCACCGGCTCCAGCAGCTGCCACAACCCGTTGCTCTGTTTCTTCGCGTAGAACTGGCTCAGGCCGTCTCGCGCCGCGTACAACAACTGAATCCCGATACTCGAACCACGGCTGATATCGGCCCACCGGCACTGCTGCGCGACCCCGGTGTCCCGCGCCGGCTGCACCTCCGGCTTCCCCTGAAACAGCGAAGAGATCTGCGCCGGGGTCAGCACGTCGCACGGATCCCGCTGGATCACCGACGCAGACATGGGGTTCTCGACCGTCGGCGCGTCCGCGTACGGCAGAGCCGCCTTGGACAGCGAAGGTCCCGAGCTGGCGCCCGGGGGCGTCTCCGGCTTCTCAGTGCATCCGGCCAGCAGCAGGATCGAGGCTGCTGCCAGCACCGTCAAGGTCACGCACCGCATCAGAAATGTCCTCCACCGACGTTGCCGATCTCCGCGGCCGCCTGCTCATCGTGCTGTTGCGTAATCCCCAGGGCGGTCTGGATCTTTCCGATAATGGTCGCCACGAACTGACTCTGCCGGGCAAGATGCTCACCGTACGACGTACCGGAAGTATTGCTGGCATTGGTGTTGCGCACGGATGCCGGGTCGCTTCCGGGGGAGACGATCGACCACAGTGGAGCAGCGCGCTCTCGCTGAGCCTCGATCCGATCATGAAGCCTTCGCAGATTCTCCAGCTCCGCTGTCATCTCGTCGCGACTCAGGGAGAAGCCGCCTGCGGAACCTGCCGCGTTGAGGTCGTCGGCGACGAAGAAGTTCAGTCCTGGCAAGGAGAAGTCGTCGACCGTGTTCTGTTCAGCCATGCCTTCCTCCTAGCTTCGAAGGTTGTCGATGACGAACTCGGAGATCTTCTTAGCCGCGCCGCAGGGATCGTTCCTCCACGGACCTGCTTCTGGCCTTTCCTGCGTGTTGGCTCCGATGTACACCAATGTGCTGTCGTCGACGCCGAGCGCCAGCCTGCACGCCCGAGGGCCATTATCCTTCCGCGTCGGAATGTTCTCTTGGACCTCCACGATCACGGCTGGGTAGCCGTTGATCGTGACTTCTTCCCAATTCTTGCTGGAATGGCGACCTCGGGCATGGTCGCGATACAACGTGCCGATATTTTCCGGCAGCACCGGGTACCATAACGCGGTCACCTCGACCAACCGGCCGAACGCGATCAGGCACTTCCCATCCTGGCCCCGCTGCACGGTGCCGTTGTCGCTGAAGCCAATTCCCTGCAGCTGTTCCACGGTGATCGCCGTGCACGGATCTGCCTTGAACTTGGCGCCGTTCAGCTGTGCGGGGAGCGGCGGGACCGACACCGACGGTTCCGGTGGCGGAGGCGGCGGGCTCGTTTCGCAGCCGGCGAGCACCACCATCCCACCAGCGATCAGTATGGCGAGCCCTCGGGACAGAGGTGGTTTCACGAAGGATCGGCTCCCAGTTTGATCCGCCAGCGGCGGGGTTCGGCGACCACCTCGACACTTGTGCCGACATCCGGGATCTTCGGGAAGGTGGTTTCGATGGTCGTCAGCTCGAGACCGCTCCCGACCAGCGCTCCGATGTCGGTGATCATGCCGGCCATGAGCGTGTTGCAGTCACGCCAGAACTTCTCGAAGGCCGAGTTGATCGCATCCACGAAATCCTTGACCGCAAGAACGGCCAACGGTGGAAGCACGACAGAGCCGGCGACAATCGCGAACTTGCCAGTCAACTGCGCGAGGTTGGCCGCACAGTTCCCGAGCGCGAGCAACAGGTTCTTGTACGTGCTGATCACCGTCATAGCGACCGTGCTCATCGTTTTGGTCAGACTCGTCAGGGAGACCTGGCCCTTGTTCAGGCCATCGACGACCATCCCGGAATACATCGAGAACTGGTCGAACGCGTCACCATGCCACGCGGCGTTAAGCGACAGCTTGGCGTCATTGACCGTTTCTGCCGCGACCTTCAGCGAGCTCTCCTGAGCAAACGCGCCTGCCAGATTCAGTGTCTTCTTCAGGTCGCCGGCGACGAACACGCGGAGCTTGTCGAGCAGCCCGATGATCCCGTTCGCGCCGATCAGGTCTGCGTACTGCCGGATCTTGGCGTCCGCGCCCTCCGGGTAGCTCATGGTGGCAAGATCCGCCGCAGCCTGGCCCGGGTCGGGGGTCGTCACTTGATCTCACCCTCCAGCTTCTTCAACCGCTCATAGGCTTCCTGATCGAGCTGCTCATAGTGCTGGGCAGCCTTGCCCAGTGCCGCGCTCAGCACGGCGAGCTGAGTCGAATTCTCGGCCGTGATCCGTCGAATCGCGTCGATGGCCGAGTTGTACCGGTCCACCGTCCCTGTACCGTTGAGCCCGGGCATCATGTTCGTCGCCGTCCCCGGCAAACCCAGGTCATAGGAGCCGAGCGCGACATCCGCAAGCTCCACTACCGCGAAGTTCTGCAGCAGTCCCGCCGCGTCCGCGATCGCGTCGGCCGCGGCCCGCAGCTTCTCCGGATAGACGTGATAGCCCTGACCGGCCCCGGGGTCGAACGGATCCGGGAAGCTCATACCAGCCTCTCCTCATCCTGGACCGCCGCGATCGCCGCCTCATACCGGCGGGCCGCGACCTCCTCGGCTCGCTGGATCCCCAGCAGCAGCTGACGAGACAGACTCGGCGCGCTGTAGTCCTTCATCGTGGCCACGTCCACCGACACATCGACCAGCTCACCGGCACCGGACACCGTCACCGACCCCAGCTCCCCCGGCAACCTCCACACGACACGGTCCCGCGCCGCGCCCGTCGCGGCCTGCTCGACCGCGGCCACGGTCGCGTCGATCTCTTTCGCCAGGTGATATAGCTCGTCCTGGTAACTCACCAGCCATCCCACCCCTCGTCCTCGAGATCATCGTCCAGGAAGTCGAGCTGGTCGAAGCTCTCCTCCTCGACCTCGTCGGTGTCCCGGCGCGTTCCACGAGACCCGGCTACCGCCTCGGCCCGGGGAACAGGCGGCGGAACACAATCCACCCGTTGATCAACCGCCGCGCCGTGGGCGGGTTCGGGTGCCCACTCCTGGTCCTTGTCCACTACGGCGCGCATCTTGGCGACACCGACCTGCGCGGCCTCACGTCGAGCCGCCGACACTGCCTCCAGGACCGCGGGCCCCAGCCGCTGCGGATGCGTACTTCGGATCACGTGATCCGCGATCGTCAGGTCCACCAGCTTGCCCTGACCGGTCACCACAGCCGACGCGATACCGTCAGCCGACCGCCCGGAATACCTGGCCTGCTCCAGCTCGGCATCAAGTTCACCAGCCTGCTGTCGCAACTTGGCCACGTTCAATGACACGTCGGCTCGCCCTCCCCGTCGCCCGACATCTTCTCTACCAGCCGCCCCCACGGCCCGGCCGCTCCACTCGCGATCAACACACAAGCGTAGTCGGTCGAGCGGTCAGCGTAGTCGAAACCGCGAATCCGTGGGTCCCGTTGTTCCCATCACTCTGCAGCGATCATCAACAGTTCAGTGTGCCTCTGCCTGAGGCCCGACTTCACCTTTGGCCCGTCACCGGCGGCTTCGCGATGTCAGGATCCGTCATCGAACTCTCTCCGGTGCACGTCCGCCGGTCGGTACGATCGGCCGCTCCTGAGTCGCCGAGCTGAACATCTGTTCGACATGTGGCGTGGTGTCCTCGGGTCCTGCGCGCCCTTCCCTCTCTGTGCACCGGACCCGCCATCCCGGACGACGTACCGCCGAGATCCACTCCGCCTCACCGCTCCCGACGCGCAGGCATGTAACCATTCGACCAGGTACTTGCCGTCCTTGCGGTTCCAGTACGCCCGCTCGCCATAGACGGCCAGCACTGCTAGGTGGCATAGCGCCTGCCTCCGTGTTCGGCGAAAATTGCGGCCTTCGCTGACTGCAGACAACCAGCGCTGCTCCACGAGAGGAACGCGTTCACTCCTGAGGTGTAGTTGCGCTCCTGGCTGGCTGCGGCAGCCAGCGCTGCCACACGAGGTCGGGCGCAGGCTGGTAGGCGACGTAGTTGCGATGCTCGGCGGCTGCGGGCAGCCAGCGCTGCTGACAGGAGTCGAGGTCGGCAACCTCATGAACATGTTGCGATCCTCACTGGCGGCGGATAGCCAGCGCTGCCCTAGATGACCAGGCATGCGTCTGAATTGAGCTAACGGCAATCTCGGCGATCCCACATAGCAAGATGACACGCCGGGTAGCGCTTGAGGACCTCCTGGCGTGTCGGGCGACGCTTGGGGTTCCCAACCGCTACACGATCAAGCGTCCTTGGTGCGGCGGCTCGACTGCGGCGCCGAGGTGCCTGGCTTGTCCGAAGGTTCCTCCGTCAAGTTGATAGATCCGGATCGAGTCGGCATCGGGGTCGATGATGTCGCGCAGGTTCGCCTCGAGCCCCAGCCGCTGGCTGGGGTTGCAGACGACCTCGAAGACCGATTTTTGTACGCGGTATCCGATCTCCTCGGCGTGTGGACACGGCTGCACGAGCGACTGCTGGCTGAATTGCACGCCGCCGACACCCTCGACTGGGACCGCTGCGTGATCGATTTCTTCTCATGTTCGGACCGCTCGTCATGGCCCAAAAGCGGGCCGAGCCCGGTCGACCGCGCCCGGCCGGGCTCCAAGCACCACATCCTGACCGAGGGCGGCGGAATCCCACTGACAGCCACGCTGACCGGCGGTAACCGCCACGACATCAACCAGCTGGAACCTCTGCTCGAGGCGGTGCCGGCTGTGCGCGGCCGACGGGGGCGTCCCCGCCGACGCCCGAAGACGGTCTATGCCGAACGTGCCTACGACCACGACAAGTACCGCAGACGCTTACGCACCAAGGGAATCGCCACCCGGATCGCCCGCCGTGGGCAACCTCACGGCTCCGGACTCGGCACGACCCGCTGGGTCGTGGAACGCAGCATCGCCTGGTACCACGGCATGAACCGGCTACGCATCCGCTGAGAACGCCGCGACGACATCCACGAAGCCTTCCTCAGCCTCGCCACCTGCATCATCTGCTACCGCCACCTCAGCAGATTCTGTTAGGACCTCTAAGCACGAACGCCGCAGGAACCTCGCACCACGCTGTCCGCTAGAGCAATCAGCTAGAAATCGACCCGACCATCCGCATGCGCGGCCGCAATTTCTAGTTCAGCTTGAGATAAGGCTTGTTCAACCAGCTTTGTTGCGTCCATTCTTTGCGAGTGCGCCTTCATTAAACCATCACGGAACTCTCGCCCCAAATTCTCCTGGGTCCGAATTGGCGGAAGCGGAATGGGCATGTCGACTACCGCATCTCCGGTAATGCCCGCGAGATTAGTCGTCATCTGCGCCCTACCCTGAAACCACGCTCTGACCAGAGGCGTCGCAAGAAAGGCATTAATATACTCGGGATGAAGCTCATCAAGGTTCAGAGCAAGACGGAATACATGGTCATCGTGCACACAATCCTCGATCTGCCCCTCCCAAAGCGCAGCCTTTCCGACTAGCTCCATACTATTATTTCGACAAATCAAGATATCACCGGCGTTAATCCGCAAGCTTTTCAAGCTTGACGGGGGAACATCGATCTCTTTAACATCCGATAGATCCAACCCCCACTTCTGAATGTTTGCCACCCGAATGTAGGGTCGCGCATTGTCACCGGGACGGTTTCGCGGCGACTTGGACACCCCACGCTTCAGCACAGACAGATCGCCGCTTCCGAGCGGAGCGGATCGATAGCGCCCGTCCGCCAATGCAGACCCTCCCTGGAGGATTGACATAGCAGAGCGAAATGTCCAACGATAAAGTGACCCACTCTCCACAGCGACAAACTTTCGCCCATGCTCAATAGGCCGGTAAACAAGCCCGAGAGCGTCCATGAATGCTCGAACTGTCAAGCCCTCGGTATCTTCGGCATCCACAATGAGTTGCTCGGCAACATCCAATTGACGGCGGTATTGGTCAACAATACGACGTTGCGTCGATTTGCCGACCACTGGAATCAGCAAATCTTCGAAGCTTTCTGGAGTCACACGCCTACGACCGCTGTGTCCGACCGCTAGCGCCTCGACTTGACTCCGGAAGATTTTTGTCCTGCAGAGTATTTGCAAGAATTCTGGCAGAAACCCACCCGAAACATGTACATCGTAGATGGGATATTCAGAGCTAAAAGCGATCGACTCGAACTCCTTCGGGATAACGGCGATCGCCCCATTTCTAATATCAATCTTCGAGAAGACTAGATCATCTGCACGTGCTATCCACGTCTTACCAGCGATTTTCGTTCCTTCGGCCCGAAGTGACACTGACCCGTCAAAATGGATCGAGCCGTATCGAACGCCATTCGCATCGATATTTTCTTCCCGTCGCCTCCGAACGAATCGCCCGATCGGGCGCTGCGCTTCCTTGCTCCCTTCCCAGTTCTTCGAAAGTACACTCTTAACGTCCCATCGCGAAAGAGCCGTCGATGCTACAATCGTCGTAGCGAACATCTACACACCTCCTTCTTGCAATCTAAATTCTAGAACAAAGCGACTTCTTGCGTTTCGATAAATCTTGCTTTATTCTCGTCAAAGTCACGGAACGCTTGGAGCACCTCCGGCAATTCATTCGGGACATGTGTGCCAGTATCACCGGAACCGGTGATTCCAGCAGAGGAAACCTCAGCCATAAATACTGGGTAGCTCCAGCGCGCCTTCCTCCTTTCCTGCAGCTCGCGCTCGAGTTTCGCCTGCAGTGCATCTTCTTTCGCTCGCGCCATCCGTATTAGTTTCCTCGAGCTTGCGCGACCAGACGGCCCCATTGCCTCAGATAGTTTTCTGGCCGCTTTCAACCTGGCCACGGATGAAGCTTTGTCTTTTTCGAGTTTCTTTAACTCATCCAGCAGAGGCAGCAGCGCTTCGTTGCCACCAACTTCGGCCAATCGAAAATCGTTCTCACCCTGAAGTATCTCGTCTTTGAATTCACTTTTTAGTTCATTGGCAATAGAGTTTGTGAGCTCCTCCCAGCCCCTCGCCTCGTCGTCACTAAATTTCCGAAGAAAAACTAGCGAAGTTTTCACTGTGGCATTAGCCGAGCGAAACACTTCGTGCGGTATGGAAACTACTGCGAGAAGTTTCGCTCGACTCTCGACGTAGTTTCTCAACCATGCGGTAGTAGGGTTGTTAAGGATCCCATCGGGTAGGACAATGCCGAGCTTTCCGCCAGGTTTGAGCAGCGAGATGCAGCGCTCGACGAAAACCTCTTCAGTAGCACGTGCCGGCCTAACACTTCCTTGGCCCATAGGAGAGCCGACTGGATTGCGGCCGACGTCGAACAGTTCGAGAATTGGCCGCTGAAGACGGGCGGCCTCTAGCATTGCACGATAGTAACCATGCCACTCTTCGCCATATGTCTCGATATTCTTCCGCACCTGAGTGGCAGTCATAGGCGCCACGGTGGTTTGCTCTGTCGTACCAACCAGCTGATCATGGCCCACTGTTGCACCGAAAGGCGGGTTACTCAGCACGATATCGAACCGCTGCGGAAATATCGCGTCGATATCAAGCAGGCCATCGTGATAGTAGATACCAGCATGACCATCACCGTGCATGATCATATTCATCTTCGCCGTACGGGCAGCTCGCATTTCTGCATCGACGCCGAAGATCGAATCACCGCTAACCGCCCGGATGCGTGAATTTTCAACAGTCTCGTCGAGTCGCGCATTAACCGCAGAAATGTTTGCATCGATCTCGGTTTCCAACTTTTCCGTCGACCAGTTGTTCTTCTTTGCCTCCAACAACAGACTTGACTTGGCGTCAGCCTTCTCGCGTGCAGCGTCGGCCTCAATCCCGTTCCTGATATATTCAAAGGCCTTGATAAGAAAGCCCCCCGTTCCGCAAGCAGGATCACATACGCGCTGCCCCTCCCGGGGATTCAACATCTCGACCATGAAGTCGACAATCGGCCTCGGCGTGAAGAACTGGCCAAGCTCGCCCCGGAACGTGGCTCCCAGGAACCGCTCAAAAGCCAACCCTTTGATATCATCCCCGGTGCGCGAGAGATTGAAGCGCTCCAACATGCGGACGATTCGCTCAAAGGTCGGGTAAGAAACCTTAATTCTGTCGTCGTCCGAAAACAAGTCGTCAGCTGCGAATTTGCCCTTGGTCACAGAGAACAGCTGTTCAAGGACTTCACTGCCGTCTCCTTCGATAAGGTTAGCTTGCTTCACCTTCCTGATCTTTTCGGTCGTAAAGACCTCTGATTTACCTGTACGCTCATACGCCATCTTGATAAAGAGGATCTTTGATATCTCGTCGAAGGCGGCGCCTGGGTCCATCTTATGGTTGTCTCGTAGGATGGAGTGGCAATCATGTAGGAGCCGCTGGAACTCGTCTCTAGTAAATGCCTTGGTAGCTCGACGGACGGACTCTAGGCGTGCTGGGTCAGACAGATCAGCAGCAGACGGTATCCGAGTAATCTGAATGCGATCGCCTGGAGCCCCGGGCGTCAGGCGAAATACAGCCTGATCTCGATTGTTTAGACAAACAAGGAATTCAGCGTTCACCGCCCTAGCGTAGCTCTCCCCTTGTGCATAGTCGCGTACATCAATCGAGACATTATCTGACTTAACTTCAGCCACCATCAAGTAGTCTCGGTTGTCCTTTAGAGCTTGTGCGTCTCGAGCAACAACCAGGTCAGCGCGACTCGATGAGCGTCCCCTTTGAGTTCGCCTTTCTTGAGCCATCTGATCTAACTGGAAACCATACTGCACAACAAGGCGGTAGATAAATTGCTGGCGAACTTCCTCTTCTGGAGTAAGCAATAGCCAGGCGTCTCGTAAAGGAGCCCATACATACCCTGAGTCGACATGCAGGGGCTGCTGGTCATCGCCGTACGGGCTGGTGGGCACCCGCCTGGGTTTACGCCTAGTAGACACCGCCATGGGTGATCCATCACCTTCCGTTCGAGCCACTACCGATCGCCGTGAAGCTTAGTTCTTCTTAGGCTTTGCTCCCCTCAACGACCCCACGGATCACCAGACGGCCCGGCCAACCGCGGCAATACACTTCACCGGCGCGAGGTCCATCTATGCGGCACTTGCTGACTTGCAGCACGAGGCGTGCAAGCTAGCGAACCCACAAGCCACACGAGAGATCGGACTCATACGGCCGATCATGGAGCCGCTGCATACCAACATCGCCGTCACTTCCTGAGCCTCCGCCCACTCGACGAAGTCAGAGCACGCGGCACATGGCCCCGCCAGCACAGGCGGTCCAACGTTCAGGCGTTGCCTGTTGCAAGCAACGAGGACTTCGCCAGCAGGCCTGGGTGACTAGCTGCATTGGATCGCTCACAGCCAGCGTGCCCCTTCTTGCCGTCTCATGTCCGCCTCGTCGCGGGGAGGGCAGAACATGCATCGGGTGAAGCCTGCGTCGTTCTTCTGGGAAACCATCCCAGCCAAGCGGGACAGCGCCCATAGCCAGCCCGGTCCGCAGCGTGACGTCATCAAACGCGTACGGCTCTGAGCTCGCCAACTTTCGCCGCGGCTTTCGGCACAGCAGTGAAAACGGAGACGAAACGGAGCCCAATGAGACCAAACCAAATGTGAACAACACTCACATAGAGTGGAGGACCGGCAGGTCAACGCCATGTTGATCTTGAGCCGCCAAGGGGGTTCGAACCCCTGACCTTCTGTTTACAAGACAGATGCTCTACCAGCTGAGCTATAGCGGCCTTGCCCAGGACAGCCCGGGCGAACCCAGTATATCGGCGTCCCCTCAACCCTCCGCAGGCCGCACCCAGGGCTCCCCGGCCACCGTCCGGAAGGCGTGCGCGAACGTCACGGCGGTCGCCGGGTCGCGGCGGTCGGCGACGTAGTGCCAGTTCATCCGGACGGCGTCCGGCGTCACTTCGAGGACGCAGGGGCCGTGCGAGTCGAGTTCCACGAAGCGCACGTGCGGGTTCAGCGCGCGGATCGCGGCCTCGACCTTGAGCGAGCCGGTCCGCGGCGGGACGCCGAGCTGTTCGTCGATGTTGTCCGAGGTGACGGACGGGCAGACGAACTCCACCGCGACGCTCGTCCCGTCCTGCGGCACGTCGTTCGCCCACGACGAGTGGACGTCGCCGGTCAGGAACACCGTGTTGCCCCGGCCCTGCGCGGCGATGGTGTCCAGCACCCGGCGGCGGTCGGCGGTGTAGCCGTCCCATTGGTCGGTGTTCACCGTGGTCGGCTGGCCGTCGAGCAGGCCGTCCAGCGCGAGTTTCTCGCGGCTTGGCAGCGCCGGAATCACCAGCGGCGTGACCATCACCGAGTTGCCGATCAGGTTCCACGACGCCGTCCCGCGCGCGAGGCCTTCCAGGAACCATTGCCGCTGCTCGGCGCCCAGGATCGTGCCGTCCGCCGCTTCCGAGGGGCTGGGCTGCCGGGTCCGGTAGGTCCGCAGGTCCAGCATGGTGAGGTCGGCCAGTTTCCCGAACTTCAGCCGCCGGTACAGCCGGTCGCCGCGATGCCGCACGGGCATCCATTCGAAGTACGCCTGGTGCGCCGCCCGCATCCGGTCGAGCCAGCTGCCTTCGGTCGCCGGATCGTGCGACGGCGATCCACCGGACCAGGCGTTGTCGGCCGCCTCGTGATCGTCCCAGGTCGCGACCATCGGATGGCGGGCGTGGAGCCGCCGCAGATGCTCGTCGGTCTTGTACATCGCGTGGCGTTGCCGGTAATCCGCGAGGGTGATCAACTCGTTGGGCGGTACCGAGGGGCGGAGATCACCCGCAGGGTTGGGATTTCCCTCGTAGAGGTAGTCACCCAAGTGGATGAAGGCGTCCAGATCGTCGCGGCCGGCCAGATAGCCGTAGGGGGCGAAGTGACCGACAGCCCAGTTCGCACAAGAGACCACGCCGAACCGCAGCATCGCGACGTCGTCGTCGTGCGAAGGCGCGGTGCGCGTCCGTCCGGTCGACGAGACCCTCCCCTGGGCCGTGAACCGGTACCAGTACGCGGTCGACGCGCACAGCCCGTCCGCCGTCACCTTCACCGTGTGGTCACGTTCCGGCCCGGTCCGGGCGTGACCGCGAGCGACGACGTCCGTGAAGCCGTCGTCCTTCGCCACCTCCCACCGGACGTCCACGAGCACGCCTTTTCCGGATCCCGGAACGGCTTCGGCCGACGGCGTGACCCTGGTCCAGAGGAGCACCGAATCGGGCATCGGGTCACCCGAGGCCACCCCGTGCGCGAAAACCGGGGCCTCCGCCCCGCTAGATGCCCCCGAAAGGGTGAATGTCGTCGCCGTTCCGGCTGCGGTGACACCGGCCGCGCGAAGGACAGAACGCCTGCTCACAGTGGACGCCATGGCATTCAGTGTGCCGCAAACCGACGACGCCGCGATGATCTTCCTCCGACGTGGCGGACGCCACTTCGGGTTTCCTGCAACGGTCGGGGCATCGGCCCCGATGGTCCTCGGGAAAGTCCCTATAAGACAAGTGAGGAGGTGGATCGATCATGAAGATCAACGAGCACACCAAGGGGGCCCAGCGCGGCGAACGCGGTGTCGGAAACAACCAGGACGAAACACCCGAACGTGGCGAATGGCTACTGGAAGCGCCGCGCCAACGTGACGGAGAGCGATCGATCCACCAGGCTCGCTCGCACCGGCCGAACCTGCTGCGCCGCCGCGCCTGGCAGATCCTCGAAGCCCCGACGACCGAGCAGCCCGCCGTCGACGGCGACGAGACGATGGGCCCGCAGCCGCCCGACGACACGACGGTCAACTTCGTCCTGGACCTCGTCCTGCGCATCGGCGAGGTCCAGATGTCCAGCGGCGCCGGCGCCTCCGACGTCACGGCGACGATCATCGCGCTGACCTCCGCGCTCGGCCTCCCGCACTGCGAGGTCGACGTGATCTTCACGTCGATCACGGTCACCTGCCACCGCGGCACCGACATGGCACCGGTGACGGCGCTGCGTGTGGTCCGCTCGCGCAGCCTCGACTACACGCGGCTCACCCAGACGGAGACCCTGGTCCGCCGGATCGCCCGCGGGAACATCGGCGCCGAAGAGGCCCAGCAGGAACTGCAGCGGATCACGACCGCGCCGCACCCGTACCCCCGTTGGGTGGCCACGGCCGCCTGGGGTGGGCTGGCCGGTTTCATCACCCTGATCCTCGGCGGCAGCATCGACGTCGCGCTGGTCGCGGTGGTGATCAGCGCGGTGATCGACCGGCTCGGCCGCTTCCTGAACCGCTACGCGCTGCCGTTCTTCTTCCAGCAGGTGATCGGCGGCCTGGTCGCGACCCTGTCCGCGATGGCGATAGTCAGCAGCGACCTGCTCACCACGAACAAACCCACGCTGGTCGTCGCGGCGGCGGTCACCGTGCTGCTGTCCGGTCTTTCCACGGTTTCCGCCGTGCAGGACGCCATCACCGGCTACTACGTCACGGCGGCCGGGCGCACGATGGAAACCGCGCTGATGAGTGCCGGGTTGATCGCGGGCGTGGTGCTCGCCCTGAAGATCGCGCTGTTGCTCCGGATGCCGCTCACGCCGTTGCCCGAGGTCATCTCCTCGACGCCGCAGGACCTGCCGATCATCATCGTCGGCAGCATCGGCGCGTCGGCCTGCTTCGCGCTCGCCTCGTACTCGACGATGCGCGCGATGATCGTCGCGGGAGCGGCCGGCGCGATCGGCGGCGCGGTCTACGGCGCCTTGATGCTGACCGATTTCGAGGCCGTCAGCTCGTCCGCGATCGCCGCCACGCTGGTCGGCTTCTGCGGCGGCGTGCTCGCCAGGCGGCTCAAGGTGACGCCGCTCGTGGTGGCTGTGTCCGGCATCACGCCCCTCCTGCCCGGTCTCTCCACCTATCGTGGTCTATACCAATTGGGCGTCGAGCCCGGCGCGAACATCTCGACGCTCATGACGGCCGTCGCCGTGGGCCTCGCCCTGGCAGCGGGCGTCGTGCTCGGCGAATACCTGGCGCAGCCGGTGCGCACGGGGCTCGGCAGGCTGGAGCGCAAATTCGCCGGGCCGCGGATGGCGGGTCCGATGGAACCCGCCGAACGACGCTTGGAGTGATCGCTCGTCGACCGGCCGTGACCTCCTCGCGCGATAGGGTTTCCCCTTAGGGCAGCGACCCGCGAGTTTGAGGGAGCGGCTGGTGGACGAAGTGATTGCCGAGACGAGCAGGACGGCCTCCGCGGATTTCGTGGTGGTCGCGAACCGGCTCCCGGTGGACCTCGAACGGACCGCCGACGGGAGCAGGCGCTGGACGGCGAGTCCCGGTGGACTGGTGTCCGCGCTCGAACCCTTCCTGCGCTCTCGCAAGGGCGCCTGGGTCGGTTGGCCGGGCGTGCCCGACGTCGAGGTCGAGGAGTTCGACGACGACGGCCTGGTCCTGCACCCGGTCTCCCTGACCTCGGACGACGTCCGCGACTACTACGAGGGCTTCTCCAACGCGACGCTCTGGCCGCTGTACCACGACGTGGTGGCGCGGCCGGTGTTCGACCGGAGCTGGTGGGAGTCCTACGTCCGGGTGAACAAGCGCTTCGCCGAGGCCAGCGCGAAGGTCGCCGCCGAGGGCGCGACCGTGTGGATCCAGGACTACCAGCTGCAACTGGTCCCGGCGATGCTCCGCGAACTGCGCCCGGACCTCCGGATCGGGTTCTTCCTGCACATCCCGTTTCCCCCGGTCGAGTTGTTCATGCAGATGCCGTGGCGGACCGAGATCGTCCGCGGCCTGGTCGGGGCCGACCTCGTCGGTTTCCACCGGCCGGGTGGCGCGCAGAACTTCCTCTGGCTGGCGCGGCAGCTGGCCGGTCTCGAATCCAGCCGCGGCGCGGTCGGCATCCGCACCCGCCCCGGCCTGATGCAGGTCGGCGACCGCACGGTGCGGGTCGGCGCGTTCCCGATCTCCATCGACGCCATCGGCCTCGACAAACTCGCCAAGACCAAGGGCGTCACCGAACGCGCCGCCCAGCTGCGGCGCGATCTGGGCAATCCGAAGAAGGTCCTGCTCGGGGTCGACAGGCTCGACTACACCAAGGGCATCGACCTGCGGCTGCAGGCGCTGCACGAATTGCTGCACGAAGGCCGCGTCCGTCCGGAGGACGTCACGTTCGTCCAGCTGGCCACGCCGAGCCGCGAGCGGGTGGAGCACTACCAGCGGATGCGCGGCGACATCGAGCAGATGGTCGGGCGGATCAACGGCGAATTCGCGCGCGTGGGTCACCCGGTCGTGCATTATCTGCACCAGTCCGTGAACCGGACCGAACTGGCCGCGTTCTTCTCCGCGGCCGACGTCATGGTGGTCACTCCCCTGCGTGACGGGATGAACCTCGTCTGCAAGGAGTACGTCGCCTGCCGCCACGACCTCGGCGGCGCGCTCGTGCTTTCGGAGTTCGCCGGCGCCGCGGCGGAGCTGACCAGTGCACTCCTGGTCAACCCGCATGACCTGGACGGGGTGAAGAACGCCTTGGAGACTGCCATTACGCTCGACCCCGCAGAGGGTCGCCGTCGTATGCGCGCCATGCGTCGGCAAGTCCTCACGCACGATGTCGACCGCTGGGCGCGCTCGTTCCTCCAGGCGCTCGGTGCCGAACCGGCCGACTGAGACTTCCCCCATACCCCGCATAGTTCCCGAGGAGAATCGTTGACCGCCGAGGCACTGCCCGCCGAGCTGCGGCGAGCGATCGTTCAGGTCGCCCGCACGCCGCGGCTGCTGGTCGCCTGCGACTACGACGGCACGCTGGCTCCGATCACGGCCAACCCGGACGAAGCCCGGCCGCTGCCCGAATCGGTAGGCGCACTCAGGTCGCTGGCCGGCCTGCACGAGACGACCACCGCGGTCATCTCCGGCCGCGCGTTGCGCGATCTCGCCACTCTGTCCCGTCTCCCGGCCGAAGTGAACCTGGTCGGCAGTCACGGGTCCGAGTTCGACATCGGCTTCATCCACGCGCTCGACGACAAGGCCCGCGAGCTCCACAGACGGCTCGAATCCGAGCTGGAGAACCTGGTGCTCGACGTGCCGGGCGTCTCGCTCGAGGTCAAGCCCGCGAGCATCGCGGTGCACGTCCGCCGAGCCGAGCACGAGGCGGGCCGCCGCGTCCTTCGCGATGTCCACAATGGACCTTCGAGGTGGGAGGGCGTGTCCACGACCGACGGCAAGGAGGTCGTCGAGCTCGCGGTCGTCCAGACTGACAAGGGCCGCGCGCTGGACACCCTGCGACACCAGGTCGGCGCGACCGCGGCGATCTTCCTCGGCGACGACGTCACCGACGAGAAGGCGTTCGCCCGGATCTCCGGCCCGGACCTCGGCGTGAAGGTCGGCGAGGGCGAAAGCCTCGCGCAGTACCGGGTCCCCGACACCGTCGACGTCGCGATGGCGCTCGCCTTCCTGCTCGAAGAGCGGCGCAACTGGCTCTACGGCGAGCAGGCCCCGCCGATCGAGCGGCTTTCCCTGCTGGCCAACGAACGTTCGGTCGCGCTCGTCACGCCGGACGCCCGGCTGACCTGGCTGTGCCACCCCGGACCCGACGCGCCCGCGGTGTTCGCGGACCTGCTCGGCGGCGCCGGCGCGGGGCACTTCTCGATCAAACCGCACCGCAACGGCCTGCCGCTCGGGCAGCGCTACCTGCCGAACACGATGACGGTCGAGACCCGCTGGTCCCGGCTGCTCGTCACCGACTACCTCGAACCGGAGAGCCCCGCGCACCGCACGGATCTCGTCCGGGTGATCTCGGGCGAGACGGCGGCGGAGATCGTGTTCGCGCCGAGGCCCGAATTCGGTGGCGTGCCGGTGAAACTGGTCGCCGACGGCGACGGGATCCTCGTGCAGGGCACCTCGGAGCCGTTCGCGCTGCGCTCGCCGGGCGTGAAGTGGGAAATCACCTCCGACGGCATGAACGACACCGCGTCGACGCTCGTCACCCCGTCACCGGAGAACCCGGTGGTGCTCGAACTCCGTTGCGGCACCTCGGATCTCGGCGCGCACGAACTGTCCGAAGTGGAGCGACGCTCTCGCGCGGGCGACTACTGGAGCACCTGGGCGCAGACGCTCAAACTGCCCAGCGTCCAGACCGACCTCGTCGGCCGCTCGGCGCTGACGCTGCGCGGACTCGTCAACACCGACACCGGCGGCGTGCTCGCGGCGGCGACGTCGTCGCTACCGGAGGAGATCGGCGGCGTCCGCAACTGGGACTACCGGTACTGCTGGATCCGCGACGCGGCCATGACCGTGCGCGAACTGGTCCACCTCGGCTCGACCGAAGAGGCGGAAGGTTACCTCCGCTGGCTGCACGGCGTGCTGTCCACTCTGGCCGGTCCGGAACGGCTGCACCCGCTGTACACCTTGGCGGGCAGCGTGATCGGTGCCGAGGCGGTCATCGAATCGCTGCCCGGGTACGCCGGTTCGCGGCCGGTCCGCGTCGGCAACCTGGCGAACCACCAGGTGCAGCTGGACGTCTTCGGCCCGGTCGTCGAACTCGTGCAGACACTGGCGGCGGCGCGCGGCGAGCTGCGCGACGAGGACTGGCAGCTGGTGCGCGCGATGGCCGAGGCCGTCACGCGGCGCTGGAACGAGCCGGACCACGGCATCTGGGAGGAGCGGCACGTGCCGCGCCACCGGGTGTACTCGCGGGTGATGTGCTGGGTGACCATCGACAGGGCGATCAAGCTGGGCGACGTCTACGGCCGTGAAGTGCCGGGAGCGTGGCCTTCGCTGCGGGACGAGATCTCCGCGGACGTGCTGGAGAAGGGCTGGAACGAAGAGGTCCAGGCCTTCACCACCGCCTACGACGGAACGGACCTCGACGCCGCGTCGCTGTTCGTCGGGCTGACCGGGCTGATCGATCCGGCCGACCCGCGGTTCCAGTCGACGGTGACCGCGATCGAGGCGGAACTGCGCAGTGGGTCCACTGTGTACCGGTACCGCCGCGACGACGGCCTTCCCGGCGGCGAGGGCGGCTTCCACATCTGCGCGGCCTGGCTCATCGAGGCGTATCTGCTCACCGGGCGGCGCACCGAGGCCGAGGAGCTGTTCACGCAGATCGTCGACGCCGCGGGCCCGACCGGGCTACTGCCCGAGCAGTTCGACCCGATCGCGGAACGTTCGCTGGGCAACCACCCGCAGGCGTACTCGCACATCGGGCTGATCCGCTGCGCGAACCTGCTCTCCCAGTAGAGAGCTGAAGGGGACTTTCCCCGCATCAGACGCCACGAAGGGGCCGAAGTGGGCGGGGTGGGGCGGGGCGGGCAGGCAGGGGCGGGCAGGCAGGGGCGGGTGGCGGCAGGCGTCGGTACAGGTGGTCGTGAGTGGCAAGTGTCGTTAGAACGGCACTTGCCACTCACGACCACCCCGACCCACACGACACCTCCGCCTTGACACTCAAGGGGCCCTTCACCGCAGGTCATGCGGTGAAGGGCCCCTTCGCAACGCGTTCCGGAGGCGCGAGATGGTCGTGTGGGCGGCCACCGTGGTCCGACCCCCTTCGGCGGTAGTGGAGTCGTCGCGCCGGCTGCTGTCCAAGGGGTCGTGGCCTTCGCCTTCTCGGGAGAACGAAAGTCACAGACGAACAGCCGGCGCGACGGGCTTGAGGAAGGTCAGGTCCCGCTGATCAGGCGCAGGGCCAGGTCGGAGCTGAACTGACCGGCTTCGACGTTCGGCGCGATCCCGCACTTGCCGTCGGAGTCACCGGGCACCTTGACCCAGAGCAGCATCTCGGCGCCGCCACCGGTCTGCGAAGGCGTCCCGAGCTTGCGACCGGCCGGGTTGCACCACTCGGTGCCCTTGGGGCCGTTGCCGTTGCGGCTCGTGTCGATGACGAACGGCTTGGTGTAGCCGTACCTGCTCGACAGCGCGGCGCTGACGGCCTTGCCGTAGTTCGCCGAGTCGGTGGTGGTCTTGTAGTTCGACACGTTGATCGCGAGACCGCGGATCGACTTCACCCCGACGGCGTCGAGCCGGTCGGCCATGGTCGCGGCGGGGATCCAGGTCGAGTTGCCGCCGTCCATGTAGGCCCAGGTGTTCGGGGCCTTCGCGGCGAACTGCTCCGCGGCGTACTTGAGCAGGTCGAGGCGGGTCTGGCGCTCACCGGCGGGCAGGCAGTCGACCTGCGCGAGCGCGTCCGGCTCGATGATGACGACCGCGGGCTTGCCGCCGATGCCGTCGGCGAAGTTCGAGATCCAGGTCCGGTAGGCCTCGGGGCTGCCCGCGCCACCGCCGGAGTGGCCGCCGCAGTCACGGCCGGGGACGTTGTAGGCGACCAGGATCGGCAGCTTGTCCGCCACATCGGCGGCGTAGGTGTAGCCGTCGACGGCCTTCTTGACGTCGCCGCTCCAGTTGCCGAACCAGCGCGCGCCCGCCTTGGTGGAGATGGCGGCCTTGATCTTGTCGGCGGTGCTGCCCGGGTGATCCTTCACCCAGACAGCGGGGTTGGAGCTCGGGTCGACGTAGAAGCCGTTGGTCTTCTCAAGGGGGTTGCCGTCGGCGGCCTGAGCCGGCGAGGCGATGAGGGCCAGCAACGAGGCGGCCAGCAGACCGAGCGTCTTGATGCGCATGATCTCGATCTTCGGGCACGCGCGTACAAGATTCGTACAACCCGACATTTCGTCCTCTGCCGGCGATCGTTGCGCGTGCAAGTACCGCGAGCAGAGGACGAAACGCGAAAGGGATCAGGCCGAGTAGCCCTTCGGCGGGATCAGGGTGGCGAGCTGGTTGAAGGTGAGCCAGTAGATCTGGTTCCCGCCGAAGTTGGCCGGGTCGGCGATCTTCACCGTCATGTTGTCGCTGTTGTAGCCGATGATCGTGAAGTAGTGGTAGATGGTGTAGTTCGGGTAGCCGGGCGGGTGGTTGTTCGCCGGGGCGACGATGTTCGCGACGATCGCGTAGCCCTTGTCGACGTCCAGCACGATGTCGCGCCACAGGAGGTCGCGCTGCGCCTGGCTCGGCGGGTCGTTCGGCATCTCCTTGGTCTCATACCAGCCGCCGCCGACGTGGGCGTTGAGGACGCGGGTGACCTGGCCGATCCAGTCGGTGCCGTTGGTGCTGGTCGGGAGCTCGTTCGCGAGCTGCTGCTGGCTCGGCGGGTTCCCGTTCTTGGCCGAGATGGCGATCCGGGTGGCGGCCGGGCCGCACCAGTACCCGGTCTCCTGGATCTGGTACTGGATGTTGAGTTCGGCGGCCGCCCTGACCCCTTCGACCTTGGCGGGCGGCGCCATCGACTTCACGAAGTCGGGTGCGGGTACGACATTCCCTGCTTGAGCGACAGCCACCGCCGGGGCGGTGATCAGTGCGGACACCGCGAGCGCGGCGACGACCGCGGTCCTGAGTCGACGCATGGTAATCCTTCCCCAGTTTCACTTTTCAATGGTGAATAGTGAACAGGATTGCCCTTCCCGAGGCTTTTGTCTTGATCTCGACCTGCGGTTTCCCCGATCGGCCCACGACGAAAGTAGGCTCGGATGAACGCTCTGGGGGCCTTCGGGCAATAGCGATCGTGCAGGTGATGAAAAAAGACCACGAGCAGTCCGGCTCGCGCGGGCCGGACAGGCCGGATCTCGGCGGTCCGGACCCCGCGCCCGTCTTCGGCATGCTCTTCGACGCCCACGCGGCTCCGCTGCAGCGCTACCTCGCGCGCCGCGTCGGCACCGAGACCGCGCACGACCTCGTCGCCGAGACCTTCCTCGTGGCACTCCGGCGGCGGGAGACGTACCGCCCGGAGGCCGGGACGGCGCGGGCGTGGCTCTACGGCATCGCGACGAACCTGCTCCGGCACCACGTCCGCACCGAGACCCGCGCGCTCAACGCGACGGCCCGGCTCGCGGCCGCCGACCAGGTGATCTCGGCCGGTCACGACGGCCGCGTCGCCGAGCGGGTCGACGCGCAGTTCCGCGCCGCCCAGCTGGCGGGCGCGCTGGCCGAACTGAGCGTCCCGGACCGCGACACCCTGCTGCTGGTCTCCTGGGCGGGCCTGGATCCCGGCGAAGTGGCCGAAGCACTCGGGATTCCCGCCGGAACCGTCAGATCACGGCTGCACCGGATCAGAAGATGGTTGCGCGCCAACGCACCGGAGACAACGAACGAGTCCACAAAGGACAATTTGAGGCAAGAGGAGGAGGGCGAAAGTGCACGGCGGTAACATCAGGAAGGTGTGGTCCGACGCCGAACTCGACGAGGCGCTGGCCGACCTCCATTCCGAACCGGACACTCGGCAGGACGAACTGTCCCGCGCCAGGGCCGCGCTCCTGCGCGCGGCGGGCGAGGCAGAGGTCGAGGACGAACTCCGTCCCCTGACAGCGCCCCCGGTAAGAAAACGTCCGGGCGCGTGGCGATGGATCGCGGCCGCGGCCGCCGCGGCGCTGGTGTCGGGCGGGGGAATCGTGGCGACGAACGCCTTCGTCGGCGACGACGCCCCGGCCCCGGCCGCCCCCGCGACTATCGCCCCGGGCGATGACGCGCTCAAGTACCTCCGCAGCACCGATCTCCCCCTGACCGACAAGCAGTACCGGCTGCTCACCGAGTCGGTCTGGACGACGCGGTTCGGCAAGAAGAGCGGACTGATCTACCAGACCCACGAGATCCTCGAACGGTGGATTCCCTCGCGGGGTGACCGGCCGGTCAAGACGCGCTACTCCCGGACCGGCGAGGTCCGCTGGATCAAGGGCGACTACGACTTGGCGAGGACACGCGGCGAACTGATCCCCGGTGCGACGGTCGAAACAGGCTGGGAAAGCTCCGGAGGGCCGCCCGGCCCGCACTCCACCTCGAGCCCGCAGGTCCCACCGGCCACGACCACCACGAACTCACCGCCGGAGGCGCCGGTCTCGACTCGATGGAAGCAGACGGGAAGCGGCTGGACGACCCCGACGAAGGAGTTCCTCGCCGATCTCCCCGCCGATCCGACGAAACTGCTCGACAGGCTCATGCACGACAACCGCTCCGGACAGCCCCTCGACAAAACGAACACGGCACCCGAGATGTTCGAGATGGTGTTCGGCGCCCTGCGGATGGGGCACGGTTTCGGCGACCTCCGGGTGGCCCTGTGCAAGGCGCTCGCGCGGGTTCCGGGTGTCGCGGTCGACACGAGCGTGAGCACACCCGACAACGGTCCTGGCGTTTCCTTCTCCGTCACGCTGCCCGACCGGATCAGGACGTTCATCGTGGACCTGAAGACGGCGGAGGTCGTGCGGAACCGCGCAGCCCCGAACCCGGCCGAGTCGGGCCCGGCCTTGTTCGACACGAAGATGTCGGTGGTGATCACCGACGACGACGGCCCCGAAGTGCCCTAGTGGGCGTGTTTGGCGGCGTTGAGCGCGCTTCCGACGTCGGCGACCTCCAGCACCCGGATCCCCGGCGGGATCTTGCCGGAGTCCGGCGGGACCAGCGCGTAGGTGTAGCCGAGCCGGGCGGCCTCCGCGAGCCGCCGCCCGACGCTCGGCACCCGCCGGACCTCACCCGATAGCCCGACCTCGCCCATCGCGACCAGCTTGGGCGAGAGCGGGGTGTCCCTCGCCGACGAGATCAGCGCCAGTACCACCGCGAGGTCGATGCCGGGCTCGGTGATCTTCATGCCGCCGACGGTCGCGACGTAGACGTCCTTGTCGCCGACCTTGATGTTCGCCCGCTTCTCGACCACGGCCAGCACCATCGCGACGCGCGCCGAATCGAGACCGCTCACCGCGCGCCGGGGCTGCGGCGACTGGGTCGCCGAAACGAGCGCCTGGACCTCGCCCAGCAGCGGCCGCTTGCCCTCCATGGTGACCGTGACAGCGGTGCCCGCGACCGGCTCGGAGGTGTGGCTCAGGAACAGTCCCGACGGGTCGGGCACGCCGACGATGCCCTCCTCGACCAGTTCGAAGCAGCCGATCTCGTCGGCGGCGCCGAAGCGGTTCTTGATCCCGCGCAGCATCCGCAGCGTCGAATGCTTGTCGCCCTCGAACTGCAGGACGACGTCGACCAGGTGCTCCAGCACCCGCGGCCCGGCGACCGAGCCGTCCTTCGTGACGTGGCCGACCAGCACGATCGGCAGTCCGCGTTCCTTGGCCAGCGCGACCAGCCCGGAGGTGACCGCGCGGACCTGGGTGACCCCGCCCGGCGCACCGTCCACCTGGGGCGAGGCCATGGTCTGGACCGAGTCGACGATCAGTACGCCCGGCTTGACCGCGTCGACGTGGCCGAGGATCGCGGAGAGGTCGCTCTCGGCCGCGAGGAACATCTCGTCGTGGACGTTGCCGGTGCGTTCGGCGCGCAGGCGCACCTGCCCCGCCGACTCCTCGCCGGTGACGTACAGCGCGCGGCCCGCGGTGGCCGCCCACTGATAGGCGACCTCCAGCAGGAGGGTTGATTTGCCGACCCCGGGCTCGCCGGCGAGCAGGATGACCGCGCCCGGCACGAAACCGCCGCCGAGGACCCTGTCGAGTTCGGAGACGCCGGTGGGCTTGGCCCGCGCCGTCTCGACGTCGACCTCGCCGATCGGGCGCGCGGGAGCGCTGGGGGCGCCGGCGGCGACCCTGGCTATCGCGGGGCGGGCGTCGCCGCGTTCTTCGAGTGTTCCCCACGCCTGACACTCGGGGCAGCGCCCGACCCACTTCGGCGCTTCGTACCCGCATTCACCGCAGCGGTAGATGCTGCCTTTCTTGACCACCCCGCGAGGCTAGCGGCCACCACCGACAATCCCCGGCAGCGACGGACCCGAGGAGCTTAGTGCCCGCCGCCCTTGGCTTCCTTCTTCGGCGCCGGTTCCCGGCTGCCCGGGTGCGACGGCGCCGAGACCGGCAGGTCCAGCGTGATCGAACCGGAGTTCTTGAAGACGAAGGTGACCTTGATCGTCTGGCCCGCCCACACCGGCTGCTTCAGACCCTGCAGCACGATCGTGGCCTTGCCCACCTCGCCCGGCGCGGCGGACGACTCGGGGCCCGCGGACGGCGTGACCGTCCCGGCGACGCTCGACGACGGGGCGCCGGACGCACTGCTCGACGGGGTGCCTGAGGAAGACGGGGCACCCGAAGACGCGGGAGCGGAGGAGGGGGCGCTCGTCGGAGCGACCTCCTTGGTCGACTCGACCGCGTCGGACGGCCCGATCACGAGCGCGTGGCCCGCGACGACGGCCTTGGCGCCGTCGATCTTGGCGTCACCGGTGGCGGCTTCGGAGGAGACCGAGACGAGCTCGTCGTCCTGCTTGCCCTGGTTCACGATGGTCAGCGTCAGCGGCACGGCGGCACCGGCCGGGTACGCCTGGCCCTCGGTGGGGAACTGGAGCGCGGCGTTCCGCAGCACCAGCTCCTTCGCCTGCGCGTACGTCCCGTTGACCGCGGGCTGCTGCGAGTCGGTCTGGGTGATCTGACCAGCACCGCAGCCGGCGAGCACGAGTGCGGCGCCGAGCGCCAGCACGCCTGCGCCGAACACGCGACGATTCTGCAGCCTCACGTCGGAGTCCTTCCATCTCACGGCCTCTTCACCGCGAAGACTAGCCGGGCGGCTTCGCGGGCGGAGAACCCGGTGCGTGTTGACACGCCACCAATGCGGTGACGTGCCCAAGATCAACCGTCCACAAAGGATTTGGAAATCGTTCGCTTCTCACCTGCATGAGCACGGGCGAATTGGGTTTGTCAACCCCCGGGCGGACCACCGTCAGGCCGCTGACCTGCGACGACGATCGCAGGCCGCTAGGTGGGCCTCGTCGGCACGTGCTAAGATGAATTCAGCGAAAGGGGCAGAGGACACATGGTTTTCAAGGTCGGAGAGACCGTCGTCTACCCGCACCACGGTGCCGCACTCATCGAAGCCATCGAGACCCGCGTGATCAAGGGCGAGGAGAAGAAGTACCTCGTCCTCAAAGTCGCGCAAGGGGATCTTACGGTTCGCGTGCCCGCTGACAACGCCGAGATCGTCGGTGTTCGTGATGTCGTCGGGCAAGAAGGACTGGACAAGGTTTTCGACGTTCTGCGTGCTCCGCACACCGAAGAGCCCACCAACTGGTCTCGTCGGTACAAGGCCAACCTCGAGAAGCTCGCCTCCGGCGATGTGAACAAGGTGGCCGAAGTGGTGCGCGACCTCTGGCGACGAGAGAAGGACCGCGGACTTTCAGCCGGCGAGAAACGCATGCTGGCGAAGGCGCGGCAAATTCTGGTCAGCGAGCTCGCGCTCGCGGAGGGCACCGACGAGGACAAGGCTGAAGTCCTCCTCGACGAAGTTCTGGAAACCGCGGCAGTCTGAACCGGCGGATGTCCCACGCCAGGTGAGGCTGCGCGGGATACCACTACGATCGCGCACATATGAGCACCGTCCATATGAGCACAGTCGTGTTCGTCACTGTCGTTCGACACCATGCCTCCGACGCGGAGCTCGCTCTCGCGCCGGTCAATGGTGAGGCTCTACTCACGCACACTGTGCGGGGGCTGCTCGCTCTGCCGGATCTCGATCTGGTGGTCGTGGCGGCCCCCGAGCGGTGTGCTCATTTGTTTTCAGCGGCCCTCAGTAGCATCGGCAAGCACAGCAGCCTCGATAGGCACAGTAGCTTCGATAAGCGTTGCCGGATAGTACCCGGGCCGTCGCTCAAGCACGCTTTCGACACCGTCGCAAAAGAAATCGCCGAGAATCCCGTCATTCTCGTGCACGACGCTTTGCGCGCTTTCACTCCCGCGGACACTGTCCGTGCCGTCGCGAACGCTGTCCGTGCGGGTTCTCCCTTCGTGGTTCCCGTACTTCCGATGGCAGACACCGTGAAGGTGACCAATGCGGCGAAGGTGATTACGGGTACCGAAGACCGCGCATACCTGCGTACGGCGCAAACCCCACTCGGCTTCACTCGTGAGACTTTTCTCTCGTATGCCGATAAGCCGTCTCTCGATGGCGCGCACACCATCGCCGGGCATCCCGATGCGATGCGCGTCACCACTTCGTTCGAACAGAAGCTCGCGGAAGCCATCGCGGTGGCAGGAAAAGAGGATGTGCTTTGAGGATCGGCAACGGTGTCGACGTCCATCCGATCGAGGCAGGCCGCGAATGCTGGATCGCCGGTCTCCTCTGGCCCGGTGTCGACGGCTGCGCGGGGCATTCCGACGGCGACGTCGCGGCGCACGCGTTGTGCGACGCGCTGCTGTCCGCGGCCGGGCTCGGTGATCTCGGCGCGGTGTTCGGCACCGGCGATCCGCGGTGGGCGGGCAAGCACGGCGTCGAGTTCCTCGCCGAGGCGCGGCGCCTGGTCGAGGCGGGCGGCTGGACCGTCGGGAACGCGACAGTCCAGATCGTGGGTAACGCGCCGCGCGTCGGGAAGCGCCGCGAAGAGGCTCAGAAGGTGCTGAGCGAGGCCGTCGGCGGGCCGGTGAGCGTCTCCGGGACGACGACCGACGGGCTCGGCCTGACCGGACGCGGCGAGGGCATCGCGGCGTTCGCGACGGCACTGCTGCTGCCTTCGCAGGAATAGCCCGCGCCGGGAGCCGGTTCGGGCTGTCATGGCAGTCACACTTCCCGAACCGGTTCGCGAACTGGTGGACGGCAAGAACTTCGCGACCGTGGCCACGCTGGACGCCGACGGCGGCCCGCAGACCTCGGTCATCTGGGTGGGCCTCGACGAAGGCGATCTGGTCTTCAGCGCCACCGAAGACAGGCTGAAGGTGCGAAACCTGCGTCGCGACCCTCGCGCGAGCGTGTCGATCACCGACGCGGAGAACCCGTACCGACACACGCAGCTGCGCGGGACGGTCACGATCACCCCGGATCCCGGGAAGACGTTGCCGAAGACGCTCAGCCACAAGTACCTCGGCCAGGACCCGCCGCCGGAGGGCCCGGAAGTCGAACGGGTGATCATCCGCCTGCGGGTCGAGCGGATCGCCGGGAACGTTCGTTGATTAGGCTTCCGTCATGGGTGTGACTTTCAACGACGCGACCAAGAAACTCCTCGACGGCAACAACTTCCCGGTCCTCGCGACCCTCAACGCCGACGGCTCCGCGCAGACGTCCGTGCTGTGGGCGAAGCGGGACGGTGACACGCTGATCTTCGCGACCGTCCGCGGCCGTCTCAAGGAGCGGAACATGGCCAGGGACCCGCGGGTGTCCGTCTCGGTCTTCGACCAGGCCAACCCGTACGACTACGTCGAGATCCGCGGGACCGTGGAGATGACCGACGAGGGCGGCCGCGAGCTGATCAACGAGCTCTCGCACAAGTACCTCGGCAAGGACTACCCGGACGAGCCGGCGGAGACCGTCCGCGTACTGGTCCGGGTCACGCCCACCAAGATCACCGGCAACGCGGCCTGACACGCGCCATGAAAGGTCCTTTCCTTGCGAATTTCGCAAGGAAAGGACCTTTCATCTCACACGCGAGGAGAGGCAAGGACCCCACGATCGTGGCTAATGTGGACCCCGTGACCTTTCGCGCTGTGTTGTTCGACTTCTCCGGCACGATCTTCCGGCTCGAGCAGGACGAGACCTGGCTCGCCGACCTCACCGACCACGAGGGCGAGAGCCTCGACGTCGAGGCCCAGACCGAGCTGATGCGCCGGATGACCGCGCCGGTCGGCCAGGTCGTCGATCTCGACGAGGAGCACCTGCACGCCTGGCACAACCGCGACCGCGACCCGGTGCTTCACCGCAAGGTCTACCTCGAGGTCCTCAAGCAGTCCGGGGTCCCGCACGCCGACCAGGCCGTCGCGCTCTACACCCGGCTGATCGATCCCACCCAATGGACGCCGTACCCGGATACCGAAGCCGTCCTCAAGGGCGTCGCCGGCAAAGGCGTGAAGCTCGGGGTGCTGAGCAACATCGCCTTCGACATCCGGCCCGCCTTCAGCCGCCGCGGCTGGGACGCCTTCGTCGACGAGTTCATCCTGTCCTTCGAGGTCGGAGCGGTGAAGCCGGAGCCGGAGATCTTCCGCACGGCGATCGAGCGGCTCGGCGTCGACCCGGCGGAGACGCTCATGGTCGGCGACAGCGAGGAGGCCGACGGCGCCGCACGCGCGGTCGGCTGCGCGTTCGCGCTGGTAGAGCCGTTGCCGACGACGGACCGTCCGGATGCCCTCCTCGGCGTCCTGCGCACCCATAACGTGCTGTAATACGGTCACTGCGACATCCCTCACGCCCACCCCGTACCCTTTCGGGGTGGCACTACACCTCTATGACACCGCGACCCGGGGCGTGCGGGAATTCCATCCCGCCCGTAGCGGAACGGCGTCCATGTACGTGTGTGGTGCCACCGTGCAGGGCATCCCGCATATCGGCCACGTCCGCGGCGCGCTGAACTACGACGTCCTGCGTCGCTGGCTCGTCCACAGTGGACTCGACGTGCTGATGGTCCGCAACGTCACCGACATCGACGACAAGATCCTCGCCAAGGCGGCCGCGGCCGATCGTCCCTGGTGGGAGTGGGCGGCCACGCACGAGCGCGCTTTCGAGACGGCGTACGAATCGCTGGGTTGCTTGCCGCCTTCGATCGCCCCTCGGGCGACAGGGCACGTGACGCAGATGGTCGAGCTGATGCAGCGGCTGATCGACGGCGGGCACGCCTACGCCTCGGGCGGCGACGTGTACTTCTCGGTCAAGGCGTTCGACGGCTACGGCGATCTCTCCGGGCAGAAGCTCGACGAGGTCCAGCAGGGCGAGAGCCTCGGCGAGGGGAAGCGCGACCCGCGCGACTTCACGCTGTGGAAGGC
Organism: Amycolatopsis speibonae; assembly: GCF_042647925.1. NCBI lineage: Bacteria > Bacillati > Actinomycetota > Actinomycetes > Pseudonocardiales > Pseudonocardiaceae > Amycolatopsis > Amycolatopsis speibonae. The sequence goes on along the minus strand of NZ_JBHRWK010000020.1, from coordinate 102,802 downwards.
CGCGAAGCCGGGCGAGCCGTCATGGCCGACGCCGTGGGGCTCCGGTCGTCCCGGCTGGCACCTCGAATGCTCGGCGATGGCGACGGCGTACCTCGGCGCGGAGTTCGACATCCACGGCGGCGGCGTCGACCTGGTCTTCCCGCACCACGAGAACGAGCGCGCCCAGTCGAACGCCGCGGGCGACGGGTTCGCGCGGTTCTGGCTGCACAACGCGTGGGTGACCATGTCCGGCGAGAAGATGTCGAAGTCGCTGGGCAACACGGTCTCCATCCCGGAGATGATCAAGAACTACCGGGCGCCCGAACTGCGGTACTACCTGGTCCAGCCGCACTACCGGTCGACGATCGAGTACTCCGACGGAGCACTCGGTGAAGCCGCACAGGGCTACCGGAGGATCGAGCAGTTCCTTCGCCGCACCGCGGGCATCGTCGGCGTCGTCCACCTCGGCGAAGTCCCGAAGGAGTTCGCTGCCGCGCTCGACGACGACCTGGCCACTCCGCAGGCGTTCGCAGTGCTGCACAACACGGTCCGCGACGGTAACGCCGCCCTCGACGCGGCCGACAATTCCAAGGCACTCGAAATCGCCGCCTCCGTGCGCGCGATGACCGACGTGCTCGGCCTCGACCCGCTCTCCGCGCGCTGGTCCGAGGCGGGCGGCAACGAAACGCCCACCCGGCAGGCGCTGACCGACCTCGTGGAAGGGCTGCTCACCGAACGGCAGCAGGCCCGCGCCGAGAAGGACTTCGCCCGTGCGGACGCCGCGCGTGACCGCCTCCAGCAGGCGGGCATCGTGGTGGAAGACACTCCGAACGGTCCACAGTGGACCGTCAAGGACGTCTGACACTTACTCGCTTTTTCTAGCTCAAGGATTCTCACTCATGGCAGGCAACTCCCGGCGCCAGGGCGCTATTCGCAAGCCCGGCACGAAGAAGGGCCAGGTCGTCGGTTCCGGCGGCCAGCGCCGGAAGGGCCTCGAAGGCAAGGGCCCGACCCCCAAGGCCGAGGACCGGCCCGGGCACAAGGCGTACCGCATCTCGAACGCGCGTGACCGCAAGGAACAGGCCCGGCAGAAGAAGGCCGACAAGCCGGAGTTGATCGCCGGGCGCAACCCTGTGGTCGAGGCGCTGCGCGCCGACGTCCCGGCCACCGCGCTGTACGTCGCGATCAACATCGAGATCGACGACCGCGTCAACGAGGCCGTCCGGCTCGCGGGCGACAAGGGCATCTCGATCCTGGAGGTCCCGCGCGAAGAGCTCGACCGCAAGACCAACCGGGCCATGCACCAGGGCCTGGGCCTGCAGGTCCCGCCGTTCGTGTACGCCGACCCGCGCGATCTGATGGCGGTGGCGAAGGACTCGAGCCAGACCCCGCTGTTCGTCGCGCTCGACGGCGTCACCGACCCCCGCAACCTCGGCGCGGTGATCCGCTCGGCCGCCGCGTTCGGCGCGCAGGGTGTCCTCCTGCCGGAGCGGCGCAGCGCGGGCATGACCGCGGTCGCGTGGCGGACCTCCGCCGGCACCGCCGCCAAGCTGCCGATCGCCGTCGCGACCAACCTGACCCGTCAGCTGAAGGCGTGGAAGGACGACGGCCTGATGGTCGTCGGCCTCGACGCGGACGGCTCGGTCGACATCGACGAACTGGACCTCGCGGCGGATCCGCTGGTCATCGTGCTCGGCTCCGAGGGCCGCGGTCTCTCCCGCCTCGTGCGCGAGACCTGCGACGCGACCGTGTCGATCCCGATGTCCGCCGGTGTCGAGTCGCTCAACGCGTCGGTCGCGGCCGGGGTGCTGCTGGCCGAGGTGGCGCGCCGCCGCCGTATCGCGGGACGTGTCTGACCCCGCACTTCGTCACACGTAGTTCGTCGACACCGGGCGGGGCGCTCAGGCTAAGGTCACCAGCGGATAACGCGTAGCCGCTCTGGGGGACCCCGCACCGATGTCGTTCATTTCGCCACTGTTCCTGTGGTACTTCATGCCGGCGGTACTGCTCGCCGTGCTGCTGTGCCCGCGCAGCTGGCGCAACGGCATCGTCGCCGCGGGCAGCCTGATCTTCTACGCCACCGGTGCCGGCCCGTACACGCTGGTGCTCATCGGCTGCATGGTGGTCAACTTCCTGGCCGGGCCCGCGCTGGAGCCGAACGCGTGGGACCTGCAGAACAAGCGGCGCAAGCGGCTGCTGCTCGGGGTCATCGGCCTCAACGTCGGCATGCTGCTGATCTGGAAGTACGCGGGGTTCGCGACGCAGCAGATCGCGGCCGTGACGCACTGGTTCGGCGGCGGTTTCCCGGTGGCCGACCTGGTCATCCCGATCGGCATCTCGTTCTACACGTTCCACCACATCTCGTATGTGGTGGACATCTACCGCGGTGAACGCCGCGCGCTGCGCAACCCGGTGTCGTTCGCCGCGTACATCGCGATGTTCCCGCAGCTGGTGGCCGGGCCGATCGTGCGGTACCGCGAGATCGCCGACCAGCTGCCGCAGCAGCGGTCGCACCGCCTCGACGACATCGCCGCCGGTTTCCCGCGCTTCGCGCTCGGGCTGTGCAAGAAGACGATCATCGCGGACTCACTCAGCCCGATGGTGGACGCCTGCTTCAACACGCCACCGGACCAGATGACCTTCGCGATCGCCTGGCTCGGCGCGATCGGGTACACGCTCCAGCTGTTCTTCGACTTCTCCGGGTACTCCGACATGGCGATCGGCCTCGGCCGCATGCTCGGCTTCCGGCTCCCGGAGAACTTCGCGAGGCCGTACTCGTCGGTGACCATCACCGAGTTCTGGCGGCGCTGGCACATGTCGCTGTCGCGCTGGTTCCGCGACTACGTCTACATCCCGCTGGGCGGCAACCGCACCGGCGCCGGGCACACGTACCGGAACCTGTGCATCGTGTTCGTGCTGACCGGGTTCTGGCACGGCGCGCAGTGGACGTTCCTGATCTGGGGCATCTACCACGGCGCGCTGCTGATCGTGGAACGCGCTTTCGGCTACGACGTCACTCCGAAGACGCAGGCCGCCCGCATCGGCCGCCGCGCGCTGACGCTCGTGCTCGTGGTCTTCGGCTGGGTGTTCTTCCGGGCCAAGGACCTGCCGCACGCGCTCGGCATGATCGGGCACATGGTGCTGCCGGACTTCACCGGCCTCACCGACGTCGTCGAAAGCGCGGTGACCAACCAGCGGCTGATCATCCTGCTGTGCGCGCTGGCGATCATCTTCCTGCCCGCGCATCCGGTGACCGGGCCGCTGCTGGAGTCTTCGCGCAGCCGCCCGGCGACGGCGCTGCGGATCGGCGTGATGACCGTCGGGCTGGTGTACGCGGCCATCCTGATCGCGACCGGCACGTTCAGCCCGTTCCTCTACTACCAGTTCTGAGGGAGCCCGAATGACCGATCTGGCCAGCCGCCCCGGGGTGATCCCCTACGTCGACAACCACGACGGCCAGCGCCGGTTGCTCACCATCGACATCCCTCCCAGCAGCGGCAACGCGGTGCGTTTCTACGCGCCTTTCGCGAGCATCGACGGCAGGCAGTACGTGGTGTCCTGGGGCTCGGTCACGTTCGAGATCCCCGCCGATCGGAACGTGCATGTCAGCGTGCACCTGCTGACCAACTACGGCTCCGGGGTGACCTCGACCCCGTTCGCGTCGATCGTCCTGGCCCCGCATCCCGGGCCGGTCCGGCTGTTCGCCAACTTCAACAACAACGCCGAAGGCGCGCTCCTGCCGGTCGGCTAGCTTGGGCGATTCCCCCGCCGTCGGCAGGCTGACCGACCTGACGCGTCCGCGTCGGCTGAAGTTCTTGTCGGACCTGGATCTACTCGCGAAGCGGTCCCCTTTCTCCACGCGCACGTCTGGCCGCGCTACGACTGGGAACCGGCGGACGTCGTCGGGCGGCCGGTCTGGCTCTATCCGGTCGAAAACCGGACTGCCTCGCTGGGCCCTCAGCACGACCCGCTGCGTTCGGAACTGACGGCGGAGATCGACAGGCTGCGGGCCGCGTCGAGCACCAGCTGAGCGAATTCCTTCCCGCGCGCCATCGGCAGGTAGTGCCCGGCGTTCGGGACGTTGACCAGCCTGCCGTCGGCGCAGGCGTCGAGAAAGCGGCGTTCGTGGCGACGGAAGTGGTCGCGTGCGCCGTTGATCAGCCAGGTGGGGCCCGGATAGGTCGCGAGTTCCGCGAGCACGTCGAAGCGGGCGAAGGCCTCGGCGACGTCCGGGATCACCTCGGTCGCGATGCCGCCGCCGATCACGGCCTCGGCGAGCTTCGGCGGGAGGGCGCTCCGGAACTGCCGCCGGCTGGGCCCTTCTCCTCGGTCCGGGAGCCGCATGAGGAGGCGGTGCGCGAGACGGAACGGCGTCTCCAGCGTCTTGCCGGGCAGGTAGGTCGAGTCCGCGACGACCAGCCCGGCCACGCTTTCCGGATGCCGCGCGGCCGCGGCCATCGCGACGTACCCGCCGAGAGAGTGCCCGACGACCAGGGCGGGCTCGTCGAGAGCCCCGGCGACAGCGTCGACCGCGCCGTCCAGGGTGAACCGCTCGCCCCGGCGAGTGCCGTGGCCCGGAAGATCGACCGCTTTCGCGGGATGACCCAGCAGTTCGAGTTGCTCGGACCAGGCGGCACCGCTGAGCCGGATGCCGTGGACGAAGACGATGGGGACCATGGAAACCTCCTGAATGCAACGCACCGTTGCGTTGCAAAGTACCCGCGCTTTGGGCACAACGCAACGGTGCGTTGTATTCTCTGGTCGTGAGCACGCAGAACGGTCCGCGCAAGGCCGAGGCGATCTTCGCCGCCACCCTCGAACTGCTGGCCGAGAACGGCTACGACAAGCTCGCCATCGAGGCCGTCGCAGCCCGGTCCGGCGTCAACAAGACGACGCTGTACCGGTGGTGGCCGTCGAAGGACGCGCTCCTGGCGGCGACGCTGCGCGACTCGGGATTGTTCGCCCTCGACGTCCCGGACACCGGCAGCCTGCGCGGCGACCTTCTCGCCGTGGCGACACAGATCCTCCGGCTGCTGACCTCGGAGCACACCTCACCCGCCGTCGTCGCGACGCTCACCGCCGGTCCGCGACGTCCGGAGCTCGGCGAGGTCGCGCGGAGCTTCTTCGCGGACCGAATGACGCGCGAAGAGCCGATCTTCGAGCGCGCGACCGCGCGGGGCGAACTGCGCGCCGGCGTCGACCCGGTCCTGGTGATGGATCTGCTCGCGGGGGCGATCTGGTTCCGATTGTTGCTGCGGGGCGGCGAAGCCGGTCCGCAGTTCCTCGAAGAGGCCGTCGACACCGTGCTGGCCGGTGCCGCGTGAAGATCCCGCTGAAGATCGAATCCGACCGGCTCGAAGATTATCTCGTCGCCGACGCGGTCATCGATCACGATCACCCGCTGATCCGCGAAACGGCTGACAGACTGTCACCGACCGGCGGCACCGAAGTCGACGTGATTCGTTCGATGTTTCACTTCGTGCGCGACGAGATCGCCCATACGGTGGACGCCGCCGATTCCCGGGTCACCCTTATGGCCTCCGAGGTTCTGCGCGAGAAGGTCGGTCTTTGCTACGCGAAGGCCCATCTGCTGGCCGCATTGTTGCGCGGCCAAGGCATCCCCGCCGGGTTCTGCTATCAGCGGATCGGCGTTCTGCACGGGCTCAACGGCGTGTATGTCGCCGGTCTGGACCGGTGGATCCGGCTCGACCCGAGGGGCAACAAAAACGGCGCGGACGCCCACTTTCCTTTCTTACGACAGAGTTCGCCGGAAGACGAGCGCCTCGCCTGGACCTTGGACCCCGCCAAAGGGGAGATCGACTTTCCCACGGTGTACGCCACACCGTCTTCGGCCGTTGTCGAAACACTGTCGTCCGCGAAGCCCGGCCCCGCGTGGTACGAAGGAATCCTTCCACACGCTCCGTGAGTGGTTTTTCCGTGTTCCGGCGAAACCTCGGACGCGAAAGCGGTATCGCCTAGCGTCACACTCGCTGTTGGTACCTTTCCCCCGAATTTCTTATTTCGACATTGTCACGATGCGCGTAGAGTAACTCCCCGCACTCGAACAGATACGCAGTGCGTTCGTCCGTTCGAGTGCGGATCAAGGAGGTGACCCCCGTGCCTGCGGAAGCCGACCGGCTCCGCCGTACCCCACTGCAAGAGATCTTCTGGACCAGGACGAGCCTGCTGCTCACCGTACTGGTCGTCGTCGCGGGCCTCAGCCTGTGGATCTCCAGCAAGATGGATCCCGGCGCCGGTAAGACGCTGCTCACTTCACTGGGTACCGGCACCCTGATCTCCGCGGTGGTCGGCTTCGGCCAGACCCTGATCACAGCCACCGCGTCACAGCGCGCGATGGTGACCCCGGTGATCGAGGAAAGCCGCCGCGCGCTGGAAGCGCTCAGCGCCGAATACCGTTCGCTCAACAAGGAATTCTTCCCCACCCACGTCTTCGAGGCGACCACCGATCCGGATCCGTTGTTCAACCGGATCATGACCGAAGACCTCGACGTGACCCGGCACTACTTCTTCCGCGGGTTCTCCGCCAGGCACGCAGCGGCCCGATTGTTGTTGTCCCGCACCGAAAGGGAGCTTCGCGTGGTCATCGCCGACCCGCGTGACGAGGGCGCCATCAGCGGCAGGGCGCGCTATCTCCTTCGCAGCGAAGAAGCGGGAATGGACTACGAGACGATCCAGCGCCGACTCGACGATGAGATCAGCATCGGCCTGGTCGGGCTGTTCCTGGCGCGCGGCCGGTGCTCACTGGTGGACATCACCGTCGTCGCCGACCCGCCGCTGGACCGGCTCGAAGTGTTCGACGAGAGCGTTTGGGTGACCTTGTACAGCGATATCCGCGGCGCGACCACGCTGTATCCGCGAACTCTGCGGTTCAGTGAAGGTTCCTTTCTGTACAACAAGGAACGCTCCGAGTTCCTCCGCGTTTCCCAATCCCGCTCCGGACGGAACTTCCGTATCTCCACCACGACGACAAGGGCGGATTTCCTCGCCCTGTACGAAAAGATCACCGGCTCTCCCCTGTCCGAAAAGAACTTCCTCGAACTGGAAGGGAAATTCTACGCCTTCCGGAAGGAGTTCACCAAACTCGCCGAGTTGAACCCCTGACCTCTCGGCGTCGCAGAGCACTAGATTTGAGGAGCTGAAGTTGCTCACTCGCTTGTCCCCCCTCACCCGGCTCTCCGCGCTGCTCCGGACCACGGACCTGCCGCTGGCGCAGCACTGGCAGATCGTCGACGAGATCTTCCGCGACTGGACGTCAAGACCCGACCTGCGCGACGATCTCCGGCGGCATCTGGATTCCCTGAGCCCGGACGAGGCGAGCGCGGTACTCGAGCGATCCCGCGAGACCACCACCCATTTCGCCTGGTGCCTGCTCGATTCCCCGACGGACCCTTTTTCGGTCTGGTTGCACGAGTACAAGGCACCGAAGGACTGGCGTGAAGGCTACGCCGATTCCGTCCACAACCACAGATATCACTTCTGCACCACGCTCCTCCGTGGCAACTACGTCCACGAGCGGTATTCGACCCTGCGCGACCAGCTCTCCGGATTGATCACATCGGTTCGGTTACGACGTAGCACGCTGTGTCAGGCGGGCTCGGTAGGCGTCATGTACGCGGACGAGTTCCATCGGATTCCCGAAGCCACCGAAGGGACTATGACGTTTTTGGTGAAATCACGCCCAGTAAGCGAGTTCAGTCTTTCCTATGACCCGAAGACCGGAATAGGGCACCGTCACGTTCCGGTGGAGGTCCGATTGGGGGACCTCGCCGGGCGCATCTAACTACACACCGCCGTCGAAGACGCATACCATTACTCCACCCGTCTGTAAACGGGAACGGAGAGGTGTATGCGCGCGCGAAAGAGCACGATTCCTTCCCAGACCATCGACGCCGTCGAGCATCGCGTCCGGCAACTGTGCTGGCGTTATGCGGACAAACTGCAGTTCCACGGCTGGCATCACGTGAGTTTCGTCCGGGCCAAGGCCGCGGGGTTCGCCGACCACAACGGTGCGGATCGCACTGTCGTCGAGGTGGCGGCACTGGTGCACGACGTGAATTACATCGTGCTCCGGAACTCCCCCGCGGCTGCCGGGCGAGACCTCCGGATGGGCATCCTGCGGGAATGCGGTGTCGAGGACACCGTCGCCCGGTGGATCGACGAACTCATCGACGAGGCCGAAATGGCCACCAGAGGCCGGCACATCTCGCTCGAGGCCCAGGCGCTGAGCGACGCCGACACGCTGTTCAAGGCGCTGCCGGTGACGCCGGTCGTGCTCGCCCACCGCTACCTGCGGGAGAACGGGCTGAGCCTCCGCGAACTGGCGCACAAGATCGTCGGCGAGCAACGCGACGTCCACGACAGCGGCTACTACTTCTACAACCCCAAGGCCGCGGAGAACTACTCACGGTGGGCGTTGGCGAATCTTCAGTTGTGGCAGTGCATCAAGGAAGCCGTCGACGATCCGACGGTCGTCGAGCTTCTCGACGCCGTGCACGCCGTGGACGCAACGGACTTCGAGGCCGAACCCGCCGCCTCCTAGGCCGGGTTCTGGCGCTGACCGTAGCCGCGGAGTTTTTCCACGACGTGCTCGATCTCGGCAGGCGGGAGCAGGTTCGGTGTTCCCGCCGCCCGTGCCGTCAGCCAGACCTGGCAGACCCATTCGAGCTGCTGCGCCCGGCTGTACGCGGAGCCGAGGCTGTCGCCGAAGGTGGTGGTGCCGTGGTTGGCCAGCAGGCAGCCTCGGCGCCCTTCCAGGGCCTCCAGCATGGCTTTGGCGAGTTCCTCGGTGCCGTACGTCGCGTAGGGCGCGACGCGGGCTGTCGGGCCGATCGCGGCGAGCATGTAGTGGATCGAGGGCACCTCGGTGACGAGGGTGGAGACGGCCGTGGCGTGCACGGAATGCGTGTGCACCACGGCGGAGACCGCCTTGCCGTCCGGATCCGCCGCCTGCCGGTACACCGTGAGATGCATCGGGAGTTCGCTGGTGGGTTTGAGGGAGCCGTCGACGATCTCGCCGTCGAGGCCGACCACCGGCACGTCCTCCGGCCGCAGTCCGGCGTAGTCGACCCCCGTCGGAGTCACCGCGACCAGCTCGCCTTGCCTCGCGGAGACGTTGCCGGACGTGCCGACCACGAGTCCGTCGCTGGTCATCCGGCGGGCGTACTCGCAGACCGCCGCACGTTCTTCGGCCAGGATCACCGTCACAACCTCCACAGTCCGCGGGCTGCGGCCAGCGAGTCCTGGTAATCGGCGTAGCCCTGCTCGTAGAACCCTACGTTCTCGGGGCGGACCTCGACGACGCGTGCGCTTTCCGCCCAAAGTTCCCTGTCGACCGGCTCGCCGAGGGCGTCCGAGGCGACGATCACCGCGCCTCGCGCACCCACCCCGGGATCGCCGGGGATCACGATGGGCCGCCCGAGAACGTCGGCGAAGACGCGTGTCCACTCAAGTGAGCGGACCCCACCGCCGCAGGCGTACAACGTGCCTGTCAGCCCTGCCGCGTCGAAGCAGTGCTTTGCCGCGTATGCGATCGATTCACACAGCGCACGGACGATGTCACCGCGCTCGCTTTCCAGGCTCAGCCCGGAGAACTGCGCCCTCGCCGAAGCGTCGACGAACGGCGCTCGCTCACCGGACGCGGAGAGGAACGGCAGCGCGCGGACGCCACCCGCGCCGGGCCTGCTCGCGTCGAGCAGCGGGCCGATCTCCTCGACCGCGATTCCGAACAGGCGGCACACCCAGTCGATTCCCGCGGTGCCGACCATCGCCGGCATCGCCCGGAGGAACTCGCCTTCTTCCGGGGTGCAGAGGAACATCCCCGCGGGCTCGCCGTCCGGATCGAACAGCGCCGAGTCCGTCAGGACCTGGCAGGCGAGGGTGGTACCGGCGGTGAGGATGCCATCACCCGCCCGTCGCACTCCGGCGCCGATGGCACTCGCGGGCAGGTCGAACGGCCCCGCTGTGACCGGCAGCCCGACGGGAAGCCCGAGCAGCCCGGCGCCGCGCTCGTCCAAGCGGAACACCGTCTTCGGCGCCGCCGGCTCCACGAACAGGCTCCGGCGGTGGGAGAGGCCGACGGCCGCGATGGCGTCTTCGTCGTAATGCCGGGTGGCCGGGTTGAGGAAGGGCAGCGAGGCATCCGACGCATCGACGGTGATCTCACCGGTCAGCCGTTGGAGCACCGCGTCGACGCAGTAACCCGCCACCGCCGCCCTGTCGAGCGACCCCGGTTCATGAGTGTCCAAAAAGGACATGATCGCCGCGGCGCAGCCAGGGAACATTCCCGACGCGGTTCGGCGGAACACCTCCCTGGTCACTCCGGCGGACTGCCATTCGGCCAGCAACGAATTCGCCCGCCCGTCCAGCCAGGAGATCGCGGGCCGCACGGCTTCACCGGATTCGTCGCGCAGCCACAGTCCGTCGCCCTGACCGGTGAGCGCCAGCGCGGTGACCGGGCCGTCGAGTCCGGCGGCGACCTCGCGCACCACTGTCGCCACCGTGCCGAGCACTTGGTCGAGGTCTTGCTCGACCAGCCCGCCCGGCAGGTGGTGCACCTCGGACGTGGTGCACGCGCTCGCCACCGACATCCCGGCCTTGTCGAAGACGACCGCCTTGGTCAGTGACGTGCCGATGTCGACGCCGATGATCATGGCCGCAGAACCTCGGGATTCGCCAGGTTCGCGAGTGCTTCCCCGCGGGCGTACCGGCCGACTTCGGCGGCGACGATGCTCGCCGCCCGCTCGGCCGTCTGCCTGCTGGCACCGGCGAGGTGCGGAGTGGCGATCACGTTCGGCGCGCCCCGCAGTGCCCAGTCCGCGGGCGGTGGCTCGACGTCGTACACGTCGAGCGCGAGCGCGCCGAGCCGTCCCGAGCGCAGGGCTTCCGGGAGCGGCGAGTAGTCCAGGAGGCCACCGCGCGCGGTGTTGACCAGTACGGCGCCCGCCGGCAGCAGCGCGAGTTTGGTGGCGTCGATCAGATGGCGGGTCTCCTCGGTGAGCCGGGCGTGCAGGCTCACCACGAAACTGCGGCGCAGCAGATCGTCCAGCTCGACGAGCTCCGCGCCGTCGGCGCCGATCCGGGCCGGGTCGGCGAACGGGTCCGAGACCAGCACCTTCGCGCCGAAGGCGACGAGGACCTTGGCCACCCGCGCGCCGATCGCGCCGTATCCGACCAGGCCGACGGTGGTCCCGTCGAGTTCGAGACCTGTCTGGTCGTAGGCGTAGTAGTCGCCGCGCCAGGTCCCGCCCAGCAGTTCGGCCGACGACGTCGAGATCCGGCGCATCGCGGCCAGGATCATCCCGACCGCGAACTCGGCGGCGGCCCCGGCGTTGCGGCCGGGTGCATACGTCACCGCGACACCTGCCTCGGTGGCCGCGGCGAGGTCGACGTTGACCGGGCCTCCCCGGCACACCGACACGAGCTTGAGGCCCGGCGCGGCGGCGAACACCTGTTTGGTGAAAGGTGCCATCTGGGTCACCGCGACCTCGGCTCCCGCCAATGCCTCGATCACCTGTTCCTCGGTGCCACTGGCCTCGTGCACGTTCGCTACCGGGCCGAACGGTTCCACCGGCCACGGCAGGGTCAGTTCCGAGAACTCGTGCCCGGCGCCGATCTCGGTACGGACGGCCTCGGCCAGCAGGCCGGTGCCGACGAAATGGTCTCCCGCAGCGAGTATCCGCAACTCTGCGTCCTCTCTCCGTGCCCGCATCGGGCGGTTTCAATGTCTGTTGGCGGAGCTGAGATGTATCCGGAAAAATGACCGTACGTGTGAACCCGCCCCGGCCAAAGGCCCCGCTATCGCGGTGGCAGGGCGCCCTGTCCGCCGAACCTGACGTGCCCTGTCGGACAGCGCCCTGCCGACATCGATCGCGGTCGCGGATTCATCAAAAGGCACTCTGAGCTTGCTCGTATTCGGTGATGTGTGCGACCTTGCTCGCGCTGGCCGAGGCCGGGTCGAAGCGGTATCCGACCCATTCGCCGACGATCTTCTTCGCCAGTTCCGGGCCGATCGCCCGCGCGCCGAAGGTGATCACCTGGCAGTCGTTCGATTTCACCGAACGCTCGGCCGAGTACGAATCGTGCGCGACCGTGGCCCGGACACCGGGAACCTTGTTCGCCGAGATGGCCATGCCGATCCCGGTCCCGCAGACCAGTACGCCGCGATCCGCCTCGCCCCGCGCGATCGTCTCCGCCGCCGCGAGTCCGAGCAACGGGTACGCCTTGTCGTCCGAGCCGTCGGCCACGCCGAGGTCGGTGACCTCGTCCACCCTGTCGTCGGCGAGGAGCAGGTCACGCAGCTGGTCCTTGAGTGCCACCCCGGCGTTGTCCGCCGCCACCACGATCCGCATTCAGTCTTCCTTTCCCAGAACCTGGCCGACCGCGGTGACGAGCAGCGCGAACGAGGTGGCCCCGGGATCGGGGTGGCCCTTGCTCCGCTCCGCCAACCGCGCCGCCCGCCCCTTGGCGGGCAGCAGGTCCGCCGTGGCCTCGGCCGCGCTCACCGCGACCTGGGCCGCTTTCTGCCAGGCCTGCGGGACGTCGGCGCCCGCAGCGGCCTGTTCGCGCAACGCCAGCCGGAACGGCTCGATGGCGTCGAGCATGGTCTTCTCACCGGGTTCGGCCTTGCCCAGTTCGACGAAGGCCGTCACCGCACCGTCCACGGCGTCCGCGAGGACGTCCGTGCTGACCTCGTCTCCGGACCGGCCCTGCAGTCCGGCACCGGTTTCGGCCAGCAAGACCCCATACAGGGCTCCGGACGCTCCGCCCGCCGCATCGGCGAACGCCGTTCCCGCCGCCAGGAGCGCGCTGGACGGCGAAGCTTCGTCGCGCCTCGCGGCGGCCACCGCGGCCCGCATTCCCCTGGTCATGCCCAGCCCGTGGTCACCGTCGGCAGCGACCGCGTCCAGCCTGCCGAGCTCGGCTTCGTTGGCCTCGACGTCACGCAGGGCCGCCGTCAACGCGCGGTCCACGATGCCCTGCCCCTGCTCGCTCTCAGTCAGCAGTGAGTCCACTGTGGACTCCAACGGGACCTGCGCCAGCGCGGCACCGGTGCTCCGGTAGCCCGGGGTGTCACAGGGTGCCGCGTAGAGCTCGGCGAGTTCGTCGTCGAGTACCAGGATCGACAGCGAAACACCAGCCATGTCGAGAGACGTGACGAACTCGCCGACCTCGGTGTGCATCGGGCTGAGCCCCGCCGCGGCGAGCCGCTCGTGCACCCGGGTGTAGGTCGCGAACATCTCTTCGTATTTGGTGCGGCCCAATCCGTTCAGCAGGACCACCACGCGCCCGTCGCCGGCAGGCAGTTCCGGGAGGAGGCCGTCGACCAGTTCGTCGGCCAGTTCCCGGGCGCTCAGCCTGCCGACCGTGCGCACACCGGGCTCGCCGTGGATGCCGAGCCCCAGTTCCATCTCATTCTCGCCGACGGTGAACAGCGGTTCGGAGGCGCCGGGCAGCGTGCACCCGCCGAACGCCACCCCGAAGGTCCGGGTGTTCGCGTTCGCCTTCTCCGCCACGGCGTGCACGGCGGCGAGGTCTTCACCGCGTTCGGCGGCGGCGCCCGCGATCTTGAAGACCAGGAAGTCGCCCGCGACGCCGCGACGCCGTTCCGGCGCGTCGGCGGGACCGCTGGCGATGTCGTCGGTGACCAGGATCGTGCGGCTTTCGACGCCCTCGGCCGCCAGCCTGCGGGCGGCGAGCCCGAAGTGCAGCACATCGCCTTGGTAGTTGCCGTAGCCGAAGAGCACTCCGGCACCGCTCTCCGCGGCGCGCGCCGTGCGGTAGACCTGCTCGGCGCTCGGGCTGGTGAACACATCGCCCACCACCGCGCCGTCGGCGAGACCGGGACCGACCAGCCCGGCGAACGCGGGATAGTGCCCGCAGCCGCCGCCGATCACCACCGCGACCTTGCGCTCGGCTTCTTCCCGGCGCAGCACGCCATAGGCGCCCGGGACCTTGCGCACCGAACGCCCGTAGGCGGTGACGAACCCGTCCAGCCAGTCGCGTTTGAACGTCTCCGCGGCACCCAGGATTGTCATCGCCCGCTCGCCTCCGCGAATTCACCGGAGAGGTAGGCGAGCAGCTTGCGGCGCACGTCGTCGTTGTTCTCCGCGACCGCGGCGGCCAGGTCGAGCGCGTCCGGCTTCGGCGGGTACACCGGGTTCGGCAACGCGATCACGGTGAGCCCGGCCGCGGCGGCGGCACGGATACCGTTGCCGGAGTCTTCGACGCCCAGGCATTCTTCGCCGGAGCGGCCGAGTCTGGCGGCGGCTTCGAGGTAGACATCCGGGCTCGGCTTGCCCCTGGCGACCTCGGCACTGGAGACGGTCGCGGTGAACTCGCCGGTGAGCCCGTGTTTGTCGAGGACCGCGTCGATCACACGGCGGGCGGCCGACGACGCCAGCGCGACCGGCACCTTCGCGCTCACCTCGCGGACCATTTCGCCGGCGCCCGGCAGCAAGGGCGCCTCTCCCGCTTCGATCGCGGCGATCATGCCGTCCACCACGGCCCGCTCGACGTCGACCGCGCTTTCCGGCGTGCCGGACCGCTTCGCCAGGTAGCCGGCCCATTCGGGCGCGCTCATCCCCTGCACGGACGCGGTGTCCTCAGCGGTCCATTCGGTCCTGTGCCGGGCGGCGTACGCCACCCAATTCTCTTCCCAGAGGTGTTCACTGTCGACGAGGACACCGTCCAGGTCGAACACCACCGCGGCGAGTGCCATCCGGCGTCTCCTTTCACATCGATGCTGTTAAGTTAACATCGATGATGTGATCTGAGCAAGCTCGAAGGAGGGATATCGTGGTCGCACGGTTACTAGTGGCACGACACGGCCAGACCGAATGGCATGCCGAGAACAGGTACGCGGGCAGCAGCGAGGTCGCGCTGACCGACGAAGGACTCGAGCAGGCGGGCGAGCTCGCCGGGTTCGCCGCGGCGGCGGGCCCGACGGCCGTGTTCTGCTCTCCGCAGAGCCGCGCGCGCCGCACCGCGGAACCGTCGGCCGAGGCCCTGGGCCTGCCTTTACGAGTGGTCGACGAGCTGCGCGAAGTCCACTTCGGACGCATGGAAGGACGCACCAGGGACGAGCTGGCGGCGGCGGATCCCGACGCGGTCGCGAGGTTTCTCGCCAACCCCGTGACCGGCGCTTTCCCCGGCTCGGAGCCGCCACGGGACGCGGCCGCCCGCGGCGCGAGGGCACTGCGCGGGATCGCCGCCGAGGTGCCGGGCGAGACGGTGCTGGTCGTCGCGCACAACACCCTGATCAGGCTCACCTTGTGCGCACTGCTCGGCATCCCGCTCGAGACCTACCGCACGGTGTTCCCGCGGCTGGACAACGCGGCCGTCACCGAGATCGCGATCGACGGCGCACGCACCGGCCTGCTGCGTCTCAATCAGCCTGCCCGCGCGCGATACTGACACCATGAGTGATGAGAAGACGGCCGGCGCGAGCGCGCACTCTCGTAACACGCGCCAGCGGCAGATCACCGAACACGTCTTCAAGTCCGGCTCCGCCACCATCTCCGACCTGGTGGCACTCACCGGCGTCAGCACCATGACCGTGCACCGCGACGTCGACGAACTCGCCCGGCGCGGCCTGCTGCGGAAGTACCGGGGCGGCGTTTCGGCCATGCCTTCGACGGTCTTCGAAAGCAACGCCGACTACCGGATGAACGTGCATTCGGAGGAGAAGGAGGCGATCGCCGCGCACGCGCTCGCCCGCGTCGAGCCGGGGATGTCGATCCTGCTCGACGACTCCACGAGCGCGCTCGCGCTGGCGAAGATGCTGCACCGCGTCACGCCGCTGACCGTCGCGACGAACTACCTCGGTGCCATCGAACTACTCAAAGGCGTTCCCGACCTGCGGCTCATCTGCATCGGCGGGGACTACTCGGCGACCCACGACTCGTTCCTCGGCATGCAGAGCCTGGAGGCCATCGAGCGGATCAACGTCGACGCGACCTTCGTTTCGACCTCGGCGATGAACACGCGGATGACCTTCCACCAGGAGCCGGAGATCGTGATGCTCAAACGCGCGATGCTGGCCAGCGCGCGGACGAAGGTGCTGCTGATGGATCACAGCAAGACCGAACGCGCGGCGCTGCACCGGCTGGCGCCGCTGAGCGACTTCGACGTGCTGATCGTCGACGACGGGGTGGAAGACCATCTGGCAGAGGAGATGCGGAGCCAGGTGGAAGTGGACGTCGCGGAAGTTTGAGAGCGAGCCCCCTTTAGCTCCCCCTCGGGACGGCGACCTCTGCGCTTCGCCTGGCCATGGTTGATCGCCGATCCGGTCGCACGTTCGCCAGCAGTTACAGCGGCCACGTGTGAAGGCGGCCAGGGGCCGCGGCGGGTGGGGCGCGTTGGTCGTGAGTGGCGATTCGGGTCAGGGCGGGCCGGTATTTGCCTACCCGCATCGGACCTGCGCGAAGGTGACGTGTCAGGAGAGTGCTGGGTCGACGATGGAGGAATCGGGACGTTCAGTGTCCCGATTCCTCCATCGTCGCGAGGACACCCTGAGCAACCGGCCCGGGCGCGCGAGGCTAACACGAAAATCCACCGATGTAACATCTTGAAAGTTAAGTTAACACGATCCATGATACGCTGAACACGACGTCATGGAGGCGTGCATGAACCAGGTAACACCGCCGTTATCGCGATCCGGGAGCGGGTTCGCCCGCGTATTGAACCGCTGGGGCCTGCCCGCCCCGCTGTTCCTCGGCTACGCCGGGCTGCTGCTGTTCATGATCGGCGACGGGGTCGAGTCGGGCTTCATCGCGCCGTTCATGGCGGACAACGGCGCGGGCACCGAGATCAAGGCTTCGTACGTCATCACGGTGTACGGCGTCGCCGTGATGCTGGCGTCGTGGCTTTCGGGCGCGCTGTCGGATCTCTGGGGACCGCGCCGCGTGATGATGATCGGCCTGGCCATCTGGCTGGTGTTCGACGTGTTGTTCCTCGCGATCGCGGTATCCGGTGAGAACTACGCGCTGATGCTGGTGTTCTACGGCCTCCGGGGCTTCGGTTATCCGATGTTCGCGTTCGGTTTCCTGGTCTGGATCACCGCGGTGGCGCCGGTCGCCAGGCTCGGCGCGGCCGTGGGCTGGTTCTACTTCGCCTTCACCGGTGGGCTGCCGACACTGGGCGCGCTGGTCGCGAGCTTCACGAACCCGGTGCTGGGCCAGTACGGCACGCTCTGGGTGTCGGTGGCGCTGCTCGCGCTCGGCGGTTTGCTGGCGATCTTCGGCGTCCGGCAGCGGACGGGGTACACCCGGCTCGCGCCACCGGACGTGAAACCGGTGCAGAGCCTGGTCTCCAGCGTGTCGATCGCCTGGAAGAAGCCCCGCGTCGGCGTGGGGATGCTCGTCCGCGTCATCAACACCGCGCCGGAGTTCGGCATGCTGGTGTTCTTCCCGACGATCTTCATCGAGGGCATCGGGTTCGGGGAGAGCAAATGGCTGCTCCTGGTCTCGGTCATCTACGGCACGAACATCTTCTTCAACCTGATCTTCGGCGTGCTGAGCGACAGGATCGGCTGGCGCACCACGATCTTCTGGTTCGGCGCGATCGGCTGTGCGATCTCGATCCTGCTTCTCTACTTCGTCCCGATAGCGATGGGCGCCGAGTACTACTGGCTCGCGCTGCTCGTCGGCGCGCTGTACGGCGCCACGCTCGCCGGGTTCGTGCCGATCTCGGCGCTGCTCCCCTCCCTCGCCCCGGAGAACAAGGGCGGCGCGATGGCCCTGCTGAACCTGGGCGCGGGCGCGGCGGCGTTCGTCGGGCCGGCGATCGTCAGCGTGTTCCTCGGCCCGCTGGGCGCGGCCGGAGTGGTGATCGTCTTCGCCGCGCTGTACCTGGTCGCAGCGGTCTTGGTGCGCTACCTGAAGCTGCCCGAAGAGACGGCGAAGGCGATCGAAGAGGACAAGAGCCTGCAGCAAGTCGGAGAGAAGGTCGTCACGACGTGAACCACCCCGTCACGATCGGCATCGACGTCGCCACCGCGGGGGTCCGTGCCCTCGCGGTGTGCGACGGCACCGTCCTCGCTTCGGCCGCCGAGCCGCTGCCCGCGCCGGTCCGTGACGACCGCGGGCACAGCGAGCAGGACGCCCGGTCCTGGTGGCCCGCGGTGAAGACGGTGCTGGCGAAGGTCACCGGCGAGCTGCCGGGCAGGGGCGGCGAGGTCGCCGCGGTGGCCGTCGCCGCGACGTCGGGGACGATCGTCGCGGTCGACGCCTCGGGTGAGCCGGTCACGCCCGCGCTGATGTACGACGACAGGCGCGGCGCGGAGCTCAACCGCAAGGCCACCGAACTCGGCGCGGATCGCTGGCGGCGGCTCGGCTTCGGGGTGTCGGCCACGGCCGCGCTCGGCCGGATCGCCTGGCTGTCCGAGCACGTCCCCGGCGTCGCCGGGATCCGGCACACACCCGATCTGATCGCCGCGAAGCTCACCGGCGTGCCGGTGGCGAGCGACTGGTCTCATGCCTTGAAGAGCGGCTATGACCCGCTGGCCCTCGAATGGCCGACCGAGGTCTTCGCTGCCTTGGGGGTCCCGGAAGGCCTGCTCCCGCCGGTGGCCGCGCCGGCCACCGTGCTGGGCACGATGGCCCGTCCGATCGCGGGGCTCCCGGCGGGCTGTCTCGTCGTGGCCGGGATGACCGACGGCTGCGCGGGCCAGCTCGCGGCCGGGGCGGTCACCCCCGGGAGCTTCGTCGGGATCCTCGGCACGACGTACGTGCTCAAAGGGGTCACCGCAGAACTGGTGCCGGATCCGACAGGGGCGATGTACAGCCACCGCCATCCGGACGGCTGGTGGCTGCCCGGTGGCGCGTCGAACACCGGCGGCGAGGCCATCGCCGGGCAGGAACACCTTGCCGAGTTGGACGCGGCGGCGGCCGCGCTGGGCCCGGCGAAGGTGATCGCGTACCCGTTGCGGCGCAAGGGCGAACGCTTCCCGTTCGCCAGCGCGGATGCCGAGGGCTTCGTGTCCGGCGAGGCCGACGAGGTGGAGCTGCACCGCGCCAGACTGGAGGGCGTCGCGTTCCTCGAGCGGCTGGCGCTGGACCATCTGCGCCGCCTCGGCGTCACGATCACCGAACCGCTGCTGGCGGCGGGCGGCGGCAGCAAGAGTCCTTTGTGGACGCGGATCAGGGCGACCGTCACCGGTCTCGGTCTGCGGGTGTCGCCCCAGGCCGAAACGGGGTACGGCGCGGCGCTGCTGGCCGCGGCGGGAGTCCTGCCGGGTGGGCTCACCGAGGCATCCGAAGGGCTCGGCAAGGGAACGCTGGTCGAACCCGACGAGCGCGAAAGTGCCGCGCTCGCCGAGTCCTACCTGCGGTTCTGCACCGAACTGCACATCAGAGGCTGGATCGACGACGAGCTGTTCGCCGTCGTCCGGCGTTGAGAGAACAGGGCTGAGAGATCAGGAAGGGCGTGGGCCATTGGTCTTGATAGGAGCCTGCTTCGGCGCGGCCTCCGGCTTGGACGCTTCCGGCTTGACTGTCTCCGGTTTGGCTGCCCCGGCTGCGGCTGGAGCGGCGGGCGAGTCAGCGTCCGGGGCGGGAGCCAGCAGCCGGATGGCCTCCTGGACGGCGACGTCCGTGGCGGAAAGCCGATCGGCGACTTTCGACCGGAGGTCCAGCGCGAGCTTCCGTGCGTGCTGAGCCTCGGCCTGTTGGGTCTTCGCGTCGGTGAGAGCCTCCGCGACCTGCTCCTGCTTCGCGGCGATGTCCTCCGCCGAAGATTTCTCCGACTTGGCGACCTTCTCCGCCGAGATCCGCTCGGCTTCGGAGCGTTTACCCGCCGACACCCGGTCGGCTTCCGCGATCTTGTCCGCGGACGCCTTCTCCGCTTCCGCACGACGGGCGGCCGAAGCCTCCTCGGCCTTCTTGTCGGCGGCGGCGCGGGTCCGGACGCTCTCCAGGTCCAGCTCCTTGCGCTTCTGCGCCGCGTCGGAGTTCAGCCGCTCGATCTCGGCCTTGGCGTCCGCGAGCAGCTTCTCTCGCTCGGTCTGCGCGTCCTTGGCCGCCTGTTCGGTCGTACGCTGCGTCTCGTGGGCGTACTTGTCCGCTTCGGCCCGGGTCGACTTGGCGTCGGCTTCCGCGGCGGCCTTGAGGTCGGCGATCTCCTCCTCGGCGAGCTGCATCATCATCCGGACGCGTTCGGCCATCGCGCCGGCGCCGGACGGGCTCGAACTCATCCGTACGAGGGCGGCCTTGGTCTCGTCCAGTTCCTTCTGGGCGTGGCCGAGCGCCTTGGTGAGTTCACCGGCGGTCGCCACGGCCTCGTCGCGGTTGCGCGAGGTCTGCTTGAGTTCGGCCGACAGCTCGACGAGACGCTCGTCGACCTGACGCTTGTCATAACCGCGGACAGCGACCGCGAACTGGGACGATTTCGCTGAGGGCGCCTGAGGCGCCGTCTTCTCAGGAGCGACCATGGCGGACACCTTAATGAGCTTGGGCCCGTCAGGTAGTACCGCCAAACGGCTGCACTCGGCGTGCGGCCGGGCGATCCCATGGCATCCTGCATTGTTGACAGGTCGTAAGCGGGGGAGGCCCGGTTGGACATCTCGGCGATCCTCGAAGACATCCGCGAGCACTGGCACGTCTACGCCACGATGCCCTTCATCGCCGCGCTCATCGGCTACATCACGAAACGCGTCGCCATCGAGATGATGTTCCGGCCGCTGGAGTTCGTCGGGATCAAACCCCTGCTCGGCTGGCAGGGGGTCATCCCGGCCAACTCGCGCCGGATGGCGACCACCGCCGTCGACCTGCTGACCAAGAACCTCGTCGATCCGCAGGAGATCTTCTCCCGGCTCGATCCCGACGAGGTGGTCAAGGAACTGGAAGAGCCGCTCCTCAAGGCTGTCGAGGACGTCACCCGCGAGGTGATGGAGCAGTACCAGCCGCGACTGTGGGAACTGCTGCCGACGCGGGCGCAGCGAATGCTGGTCGACCAGGTCCGCGCGCAGGCGCCGAAGGTCGTCGCGCGGCTGATGCGCGAGGTGTCGACGAACATCGACGAGGTCCTCGACGTCAACGACATGCTGATCAACGCGATGGTCCGCGACAAATCGCTGACCTGCCGCCTGATCAAGGAGGTCGCGACCCCGGAACTCCGCTTCATCGCCCGGTCCGGCATCTACTTCGGCTTCGTCATCGGTCTCGTCCAGTTCGTCGCGTGGGCGCTGACGAAGCAGCCGCTGATCATGCCGATCTTCGGTTTCGTCACGGGGTTCGTCACGGACTGGCTGGCCCTGAAAATGATCTTCTACCCGCGTGAGCCGCGCCGGTTCCTGTTCTTCAGCTGGCAGGGCATGTTCCAGAAACGCCGTCAGGCCGTCGCGAAGGACTACGGCGCACTGATCGCGGACGAGGTCCTCACCGTGCGGAACGTGATGGAGGCCGTGCTCACCGGGCCGAAGTCGGACAAGCTGTTCGCGATGATCACCCGCGAGGTGCAGCGGACCATCGACGCGCAGGCGAGCATCGCGAAACCGCTGGTGGCGCTGACCGTCGGCGGCGTGCAGTACCAGGAGATGAAGAAGGCCGCGGCGGAGAAGGTGATCTCGTATCTCCCCGAAACGGTGAAACACGTGGAGAGCTACGCCACTGACGCGCTCGACGTCCGCAACACCATCGTCACGAAGATGCAGCAACTGACCCCGCTCGAGTTCGAGGGGATCCTGCGTCCCGCCTTCCAGCAGGACGAATGGAAGCTGATCGCGGTCGGCGCGGTGATCGGCGGGCTCGTGGGTGAACTTCAGGTCCTGTTACTCCTCCATTGAGGACAGGCGGCTAGGTTCCCCTCAAGCAGAACGCGGGAGGGGCTGGAAAGTGGACGCCGTCATCGCCGATCTCGGCGAGCACTGGCCGGTGTACGTCACCATGCCGTTCATCGCCGCGCTGATCGGCTACGTCACCAAACGCGTCGCCATCGAGATGATGTTCAAACCGGTGGAATTCGTCGGTGTCAAACCGTTCCTCGGCTGGCAGGGGGTGTTGCCTGCGAACGCCGAGCGGATGGCGGCCACCGCCACCGAGATGCTGACGAACAACCTCGTCGACCCGAAGGAGATCTTCGCCAGGCTCGACCCGGCGCAGGTCGCGAAGGAGATCGAGCAGCCGCTTCTGCGGATCGTCGAGGATGTCACCCGCGAGGTGATGGAGCAGTACCAGCCGCGACTGTGGGAAGTGCTGCCGAACACCGCCCAGCAACTGCTGCTCAAACGAATACAGG
Source organism: Amycolatopsis speibonae (assembly GCF_042647925.1). Taxonomy (NCBI): domain Bacteria; kingdom Bacillati; phylum Actinomycetota; class Actinomycetes; order Pseudonocardiales; family Pseudonocardiaceae; genus Amycolatopsis; species Amycolatopsis speibonae. Next base: position 80,572 of record NZ_JBHRWK010000020.1, on the reverse strand, counting down.
CCGAAGCGCCGCGCGCGATCACGAAGATCATGGGCGAGATCGCGGAGAACATCGAGGACGTCCTCGACCTCAAGCACATGGTCGTGACGAACCTCGTCCGCGACAAGGCCTTGCTGAACCGGCTGATCCGCGACATCTCGCGACCGGAGATGCGGTTCATCGCGCGGTCGGGGATCGTGTTCGGCTTCTCCCTCGGCTGCGTGCAGCTGCTCGTCTGGGCACTGACGAAGTCGCCGATCGTGCTGCCGCTGTTCGGCATCGGCATCGGCTGGTTCACCGACTGGATCGCCCTGAAGATGATCTTCCTGCCGCGTGAGCCGAAACGGTTCTTCGGCTTCTACACCTGGCAAGGCGTGTTCCAGAAACGCAAGGACCAGGTCGCCGCCGACTACGGCGACATGATCGCGCAGGAGATCATCACCATCCCGAACCTGCTCGAAGCCGTGCTGAGCGGACCGAAGTCGGACAAGCTGTTCACGATGATCACCCGCGAGGTGCAGCGGACCATCGACGCGCAGGCGAGCGTCGTGAAACCGTTCGTCGCGATGGCCGTCGGGAGCAGGAAGTTCCAGGAGATGAAACAGACCGCGGCGGCGAAGGCGGCGGCCCGGATCCCGGAGACGATCCGCCACGCCGAGGGGTACGCCGTCAACGCGCTCGACGTCCGGAACACCATTGTGGACAGAATGCGACAGCTGAACCCGCTCGAATTCGAGCAGTTGCTGCGTCCGGCGTTCCGGCAGGACGAGTGGAAACTGATCGCCGTCGGCGCGGTGATCGGCGGCCTTGTCGGTGAACTTCAGGTGCTTCTGCTGCTTCACTGACGGCCAACCGATACGGTTTCCCCTCCCCCGGTGTTCGAACGAGGAGGTCTTATGGACGCCGTCCTCGAAGACCTCGCGCGGCACTGGTGGCTGTACGCCGCGATCCCGTTCATCGCCGCGCTGATCGGCTACGTCACCAAACGCGTCGCCATCGAGATGATGTTCAAACCGCTGGAGTTCGCCGGGATCAAACCGTTCCTCGGCTGGCAGGGCGTGGTGCCCAAGCACGGCGGGCGGATGGCCGCGGTCGCGACCGAACTGCTGACTTCGAACCTGCTGGACGTCAAAGAGGTCTTCCGCCGGATCGACCCGGCGATCATCACGCGCGAGATCGAGCAGCCGCTGCTGAAGGCCGTGGACGAGGTCGCCCGCGAAGTGCTCGAGAAGCACCATCCCAGGCTCTGGGAAGTCATGCCGACGATGGCGCAGGAGCTGCTGATCAAGCAGGTCCAGTCTTCGACGCCGCGGCTGGTGCGCGAGTTCATGGAGGAGATGACCGAGAACCTCGACGAGGTGCTCGACTTCCAGCACATGACCGTGCAGCGGCTCACCAGGGACAAGAAGCTGCTCGTCCGGTTGATCCGTGAGACGTCGCGGCCGGAGATGGCGTTCATCGCGCGCACGGGGATCTACTTCGGCTTCGGGCTCGGCGTCGTGCAGGCGATCGTCTGGGCGGTGACGAAGGAACCGTGGGTGCTGCCGATCTTCGGCGGCTGCATCGGGCTGCTCACCGACTGGCTGGCGATCAAACTGATCTTCGTGCCGCGCGAGCCGGTGCGGGTCGGCCGGGTGATCCTGCAGGGCAAGTTCCAGCGGCGGCGGGCCGAGGTCGCGCATCAGTACGGCGAGATGATCGCGAACGAGATCCTCACCGTGCCGAACCTGCTCGACGCAGTCCTTCGCGGGCCACGCTCGGACCGGCTCTACGCGCTGGTCGAACGGCTCGTGGCGCAGGCCGTCGACGAGCAGGCTAGCGTCGCGAAACCGATGGTCGCGATGGCCGTCGGCGGGCAGCGGCTGCGCGAGATCAAACAGGCGGCCGCGCGGACGGCGCTGGAGCGGCTGCCGCCGACGATCCGCCACGCCGAGGGCTACCTGACCGAGGCGATGGACGTCGCGAAGATCGTCGAGCGGCGGATGCTCGGGCTGACGCCGCTGGAGTTCGAGGGGCTGCTGCGCCCGGCGTTCCGGCAGGACGAGTGGAAGCTCATCGCGGTCGGCGGACTCATCGGCTTTCTGGTCGGCGAGCTCCAGGTCCTCCTCATGCTCCACTGACGCCGGATCGCGTTTAGCCCGCTAAACGCAGGTGGGGGCCCGGGCGGCGGCACCGCTTGGTCCAGGTGGTCGCCCCCGGCCCGGATCGCGTTTAGCCCCCTAAACGCGATCCGGGTGGGTGGGCTCCAGGGCGACAGAGCGCGTTTAGCTCGCTAAACGCAGGTCGGGCCGGGTTGCAGCCGCATCCCGCGGGGTGCCATGCCCCCAATGCCACATTGGAGACGCTGAGTGTCTCCAATGTGGCATTGGGGGCATCGGTCCCGGAGGTCCGGAGGTCTCGGAGCGCCTACGGACCTGCGTTTAGCGGGCTAATCGCGATCTGTGGGGGCGGAAGTGAGGTGTTCTCACGTGCGGGAGACACGGGGTGATTACGGTGGAGGGGTGGCGTCCGAACCCCAGCAGCTGCCAGCCGTCCACGAGGCGTGGCTTCCGCGTGAGCACGCGTTGCACCGTCCCCGCCACGGCGGCAGGCAGCTGACCGCGCTGATCAGCGCGCTGCTGTTCTTCACCACCCCCGCGCTGCTGTGGGTGTTCGGCGTGCGGCCGGGCGAGATCGAGAACCACAAGCTCGCGAGCTTCCCCGGCCTGGACAAGGGCTGGGGCTTCTTCACCGACATGCCCGCCTGGGCCATCGACCAGCTGTCGTTCCGGCCGGGCGCGATCACCGCCGCGGACGCGATCAGCCGCGGCGTCTTCGGCGAAGGCGCCCCGCTCGACCAGCCGCCACCGCAGCAGCAGGCGGGCCCGATCCCCGCCCCGCCGGCCCCGACGCCGTCCAAGACCGCGCCCACCCAGGGCCCGACGCCGAACGCCGCGTCCGGCTACCGCCGGGTCGTCCAGGGTCGCGACGGCTGGCTGTACTACGGCTACGACGCCGACGCGAAATGCGATCCGTCCCGCCCGCTGCCCGAGACGATCGACAAGATCAACGAGCTGCGACGCGCGGTCGAGCAGTCCGGGAGGCGGTTCGAGCTGGTCGTCGCGCCGGACAAGTCGACGATGGTCCCGCAGTTCCTGCCCGACTCCTATCCCGGCCGGGACTGCTCGCGGTCGGCCGAGGCGACCACCTGGCACCGGATGCTCAAGGACGCCCGCGCGATCGACCTGCGGCCCGAACTGCGCGCGTCCGAGGGCCGGGTGCAGCGGCCGGTCTACCCGCCGAACGACACGCACTGGGCCGACGAGGGCGCGCTGGTGATGACGCGCGCGATCGCGAACGCGATCAAGCCGGGGGTCACGCAGACCTGGGTGAGCGTTCCCGTCGGGCAGTACGACGCCGTCGCGGACCTGCCGCCGCTGATCAGCAAGCAGGGCACGAAGACGAACACGCTGTACAGCCTCCGCCCGGACGGCCTGGTCGAGCGCGCGGGCGAGACCAACGGCGACATCGACCGTCCGGTGTACCGCACGGCGAGCCCGCTGATCGGGACCGTGGACGAGAAGGTCCTGATCTACGGCGACTCGTTCACGAAGGCGTCTTCGCGCTATCTCTCGGGCGCTTTCACGAACTTGACGATGCTGGCGCACTTCACCCAGAAGACGTCGCAGGCCGAGGCCGTCGACGCTTTCGTGAACGCGAACGTCGTGGTCCTCGAAGCCGTGGAGCGCAGTGTGGCCGGGGGGCAGCTCGCGTTCATCGACCCCGGTTTCCTCGAGGCGGTCAAGAAGGCGCTCGCCGAGCACCCGATCCGCTAGCGCAAGGCGGGCTGCGGCGTCGCCGTCGGCTCGACGCGGACCCGCGTGCTCCGGCCGCGCAGCCACGCGATGAGGCGGCAGACCAGGTAGATCACGAACGAGATCGTCGTGACGAACGCGCTCACCGGCTTCCCGGGCGCGAGCGACAGGATGATCCCGCCGAGTGCCGCGATCTCCGCGAACACGATCGACAGCACGGTCGCCTTCCACGGGCTCGCCGTGACCCGCGCGGCCGCCGCCGCCGGGGTCACCATCAGCGAGACCACCAGCAGCGCGCCGACGATCTGCACGCCGAGCGCGCTCGAAATGCCGACCAGCACCGCGAAGATCAAAGAAAGCAGCCGGACCGGGACACCGCGCGCCGTCGCGACAGCGGGGTCGACCGTGGCGAACAGCAGCGGCCGGTAGATCACCGCGAGCACCACCAGGACGACGACCGAGGCGCCGACGAGGAGGTTCAGGTTGGTCGAGTCGATGGTGATGATCTGCCCGACGAGGATGCCGAACTTGTTGGCGCTGCGGCCTTCGTAGAACGACAGCAGCAGGACACCCATGCCGAGCCCGAAGGCGAGGATCACGCCGATCACGGAGTCGCGTTCGGACTCGCGGCCGCCGAGGATCCCGATCAGCAGGGCGGCGATGACCGCGCCCGCGAGGCCGCCGAGTTCGACGCCGACACCGAGCAGCAGCGCGCCGGCCGCGCCGGTGAAGGCCAGTTCGGCGGTGCCGTGCACGGCGAACGACATCCGCCGCATGACCACCAGCGGGCCGAGGACGCCCGCGACCAGGCCGAGGACGGCGGCGGCGAGCAGCGCCGTCCGTACGAAGTCGAGGCCGAGGAGTTCGCCGGTCAGGGCGAAGTCGAACATCTTGTCCACGGCGTTTATCCGAAAACCCGCGACCACGATCGCGTCGCCAGGGCGCGATCTTGGGTCATCGAGCGCGTTGATTCACCAAGGCGCCCTGCCGCCCCGATCGCGGGGCCTCCGGCCGGGGCGGGTTCTGCATGTGGTCCAGGCCGCACGAATGACCTCACTTCGTCTACCACTTCCGCTAACTGGCCTGTTCGTCGATGTGGTGGGGTTCGTCCTCGCACAGCGCGCTCTGCGCCCCGGCGACGTGGATCTGCCCGCCGACCTTGAGCACCTCGATCCGCGTGCCGTACAACTCGGACAGCGTCTCCGAGTTCATCACCTCGTCCGGCTTGCCGACCCGGAACTGGCCGTTCACCAGATACAGCACCCTGTCCACATAGGACAGGATCGGGTTGATCTCGTGGGTGACGAACAGGACGGCGGTGTCCGCCGAACGGCGCCGCTCGTCGATCAGCTCGCTGACCGCGCGCTGGTGGGCGAGGTCGAGGGAGAGCAGCGGCTCGTCGCACAGCAGGACCGCGGGGTCGCCGACCAGCGACTGCGCGACGCGGAGCCGCTGCTGCTCGCCGCCGGAAAGCCGCCCCACCGGTTGTTTCGCGTACGCCTGGGCGCCGACGGCCTCGATGGCCCGCGCCACCAGCTGACGTCGCTTCGAAATCCCGAAGAGCCCCGTCCCCCACCGGTGCCCGTCCAGGCCGAGGCCGACCAGGTCCACCCCGCGCATCGTCAGGCCCTCGTCGAGGGCGCGCTGCTGCGGGATGTAGCCGATCCGCCGGTTCTGCCCGCCGGGGCGCCGCCCCGCGATCTCGACCGTGCCCTCGGGCAGTCCCTGCTGGCCGAGCAGCACCTTGAGCAGGCTGCTCTTCCCGGAGCCGTTCGGCCCGAGGATGGCGAGGAACTCCCCGGGCTCGACGTCGAGGTCGAGCCCGGACCAGAGGGTCCTGGTGCCGAACGCGAGGCTCGCCCCGCGGACACGGACCGCGGGACGCGCCTCGGCAGGTACGGAGCTCACTACTTCAGTGCTCCCGCCAGCGCGTCCACTGCCTTGGTCATCCATGCAATGTAGTCGGTCACACCCTGGGGAAGTGTTTCGGTGACGTCGACGACGGCGATCCCGGCGCTCTTGGCGTCGCCGACGATCTGCTGGGTGACCGGGGTGGTGGTCTGCGCGTTGTTGACCACGGCCTTGACCTGCTTGCCGGAGATCAGCTGCTTGACCTCGTTGAGCGCGGCGGCGGGCACGTCCTGCTCCGCTTCCACGGCCGCGGCGAAGGCGGGCGGAGTCGCGTCGGTGACCTTCGCGCTGTCGAGCAGGTAGTGCGCGACGGGCTCTGTCGCGACGACCTTGCCGGAGGTGCCCAGCCCGGTGACCTTCTTCAGCAGCTCCTGGGTCTTGCCCTTGAACGCGGTCGCGTTGGCGGTGAAGGCGTCCTTCGACGCGGGCTGGATCTCGCCGAGCTTCGCGGCGACCTGGTCGGCGATCTTCTCGACGCCGGGCAGGCTGTACCAGACGTGCTCGTTCTCGTTGCCGGTCGCGGCGATGTCGACGGCGACCAGTTTCTGCGCGCCGGTGGCCTGGTCGGCGAGCTTGGAGAAGAACTCGTCGTAGCCGCCGCCGTTGGACAGCGTCAGCTTCGCGTTCTTCGCGGCGATGGCGTCGCTCGCGGTGGTCTCGTAGGAGTGCGGGTCGGCCGAGGGGTCGTGGATGATCGAGGTGACCTCGACCTTGTCGCCGCCGACGGCGGTCACGACGCTGCCCCAGACGTCGGTCGAGGCGACGACCTTGATCTTCTCGCCGCCGGGGTTCGCGGCGGACGCGTTCTGCGAACCGGAGCCCGTGGACGCCTTGTCACTCGACGCGCAAGCCGTCGCGCCGAGCGCGAGGACGGCCAGGGCCGACACGGCCGCGAAAACACTCTTAGTACGGCGGGAATTCATTTACTGCACTCCTGCGGATGCCCAGGCCAGGTGTCCCAGATGCCGGGTAATGGAAACCGTTGTCAGATTCAACTGTACCCCATCCGGCTGACGGAACCCGCTGTCCAGGTGCGAGCTGTACCCAGGGTCACTCTGAATCGAGACCTGCCACACGTCGGGTGATGCTTCTGCAAAACGTTCTGAACCGTTACGGTTTGCGGATGGGCCGTCCTATTCGCACCAGGAGGCAGGCGACACTGGCGTCGTTGGCCGCGGAGCTCGGTGTGTCGAGGACCACCGTCTCCAACGCCTACAACCGACCCGACCAGCTGTCCCCTGAGTTGCGCCGCCGTGTTCTCGAGACCGCACGGCGCCTCGGCTACCCGGGCCCGGACCCGGTGGCCCGTTCACTGCGGACGCGCAAGGCCGGCGCTGTCGGTCTTTTGCTCACAGAGAACCTCTCCTACGCCTTCCGCGATCCGGCCGCCGTCGGCGTGCTCGAAGGACTGGCGCTGGCGTGTGAAGACGCGGGCGTCGGCCTGCACCTGGTCCCGGCGAGCCCCGGCAACGAGGACGTCGCGGCCGTGCACCGCGCGGGTGTCGACGGTTTCGTCGTCTATTCGGTGCCCGACGACGACCCGCATCTGGGCGCCGTACTGGAACGCCCGGTGCCGACGGTGATCGTCGACCAGCCGCGCGTGGACGGTGTCGACAGGGTCGGCCCGGACGACGCGGCCGCCGTCACCGCCATGGCCGAACACCTCATCTCGCTGGGTCACCGGCAGATAGGCGTGCTGTGCATGCGGCTGGCCCGCGAGCGCAACGACGACTTCGTCTCCATCCAGCGGCAGAGCGCCGCGCACTTCCACGTCCAGCGGATCCGGCTGGAGGCGCTGGCCGCCGCGTTCTCGGCGGCCGGGGTCGACTGGGCGACGGTGCCGGTGGTCGAACGCTTCGACCACACCGTGGACGACGGCGCGTCGGCCGCACGCCAGCTGCTCGACGCGTATCCGCAGGTCACCGCCGTGATCTGCACTTCGGACATCCTCGCGCTCGGCGCGCTGGCCGAGGCGGAACGCCGCGGGCTGCGCGTGCCGCAGGATCTGACGGTCACCGGATTCGACGGCATCACCGAGGCCGAACGCTCCGGGCTCACCACGGTCCACCAGCCGGTGCTCGAGAAGGGCAAGGCGGCCGGAAAACTGCTGCTCAGCTCGGCCGACCGGGTCGGCCCGAAGGTGATCACCCTGCAGACGGAACTGCGGGTCGGCCGCACGTCGGCACCGCCACGAACGGCCGAGGAACGCTGGTTCGGGCCGTGATGTAGCCCGTAAAACGTTGCTCTCACCGAGCGTGTCGGTTCAAATAGTCAGGTGACCTCAATCGACGTACTTCTCAAGCGAAACCAGGAGCTGGGCGACGTCACTCCTGGTGACCGCTCGTCCCCGAGGCCATCACTCCAGGTGGCGGTTCTGACCTGCATGGACGCCCGTATCCGGGTGTTCGAGATCTTCGGCCTGCTGCAGGGCGAGTCTCACGTCCTGCGCAACGCCGGCGGTGTCGTCACTGACGACATGATCCGCTCGCTCGCGCTGAGCCAGCGAAAACTGGGCACTCGTGAGGTGCTGATCGTCCAGCACACCGAATGCGGCCTCTCGATGGTGACCGAGGACAACTTCAAGGACGAACTCGAAGAGGCCTCCGGACTGCGTCCGACCTGGGCCGTCGAGGCGTTCCGCGAGGTCGAGGACAGCGTGCGCCGGTCGGTGCAGCGGGTCCGGCGCAGCGACTTCCTGCCGCACACCGACAACGTGCGCGGCTTCGTCTACGACGTGAAGACGGGACACCTCACGGAGATCGCGTAGCGCGCTTCCCTAAGCTGGCCGGGTGGGCGTCGACGCGGATGTGCTGACCGGATGGTTCGACGAAGTGGGGCGCGACCTGCCCTGGCGTGAGCCGGAGTGCACCGCCTGGGGCGTGCTGGTCAGCGAGATCATGTTGCAGCAGACGCCGGTCGCGCGCGTCCAGCCGATCTGGCTCGAATGGATGGCGCGCTGGCCGGTTCCGTCGGCGCTGGCGGCGTCTTCGCAGGGCGAGGTCGTGCGCGCCTGGGGCAAGCTCGGCTACCCGCGGCGCGCGTTGCGGCTGCACGCCGCGGCGGCCGTCATCGCCGCCGAACACGGCGACGTCGTCCCGTCCGATGTGGACACTCTTCTCGCCTTGCCGGGCATCGGCGCGTACACCGCACGCGCTGTCGCGGCCTTCGCCTACGGCAAGCGGGCGCCGGTGGTGGACACGAACGTCCGGCGCGTGGTGGCCAGGGCCGTGCACGGCGCCGGTGACGCCGGACCGCCGTCGAACACCCGCGACATGGCCGACGTCGAGGCGCTGCTGCCGCCGGAGGACGCGCCCGCCGCGAAACTCTCGGCGGCGCTGATGGAACTCGGCGCACTCGTCTGCACCGCGCGGTCGCCGCAGTGCGCGGACTGCCCGATCTACGACGACTGCGCCTGGCAGCACGCGGGCAAACCCGCCTACGCCGGTCCCGCGAAGCAGGTCCAGAAATTCGCCGGGACCGATCGCCAGGTGCGCGGGCTGCTGCTCGACGTCCTGCGCGGCACCGAAGGCCCGGTCGAGAAGGCACGGCTCGATCTCGTCTGGCACGAATCCGGGCAGCGCGACCGCTGCCTCGACTCTTTGCTGGTCGACGGCCTGCTCGAACAGACCGGGGACGGCCTGTTCGCGCTCCCCGGCGAACACTAACGCATTACGACAAAAGTTGGTCAATGGTTGTCATCGGCGCGATGGCGGGTTAGTTTTCCGGCCAACGCGCATGATGGGAGTTACGCCCGTGGCCGACTTCGACCGACGTACCGCGCTCAAGGGCGGCCTGACGGTAAGCGCCGTCGGGCTACTGGGGACGACAACGATTTCCGCCGCAGCCGCGGCGCCCGGTGCAGCACAAGAACCCACGATCCACGACACGGCGGCCTGGGGTGCCCGGCCGCCGAACGGGGCGATCGAGGTGCAGAACCACAAACCGACGTACATCGTCGTGCACCACACGGTCGATCCCGGCAACGTCACCGACTACACGCTCGAACACGCCTACTGGGCGTCGCGTTCGATCCAGAATTTCCACATGGACACCCGTGGCTGGGTCGACAGCGGCCAGCAGTTCACGAACAGCCGCGGCGGGCACATCACCGAAGGTCGGCACCGCAGCCTGGAGATCCTGCGTGGCGGCAAGCAGCACGTGCTGGGCGCGAACGTGGGCAACAACAACAGCACCTGCATCGGGATCGAGAACGAGGGCCTCTACAGCAAGGAAGACGTCACGCCCGCGCTCTGGGACTCGCTGGTGAAGATGGTCGCGTACATCGCTTCGCAGTACGGGATCTCGCCGGAGTTCATCAAGGGGCACCGGGACTTCAACTCGACCGAATGCCCGGGGACCGTGCTGTACGACCGGCTTCCGGAACTGCGCACCGCGGTCGGGAAGCTGCTGGGCTCCGCGTCGCCGAAGGCCGACCTGCCGGAGTGGCCGCTGCTCAAACCCGGCGACTCCGGACCGCGAGTGCGGGTGGCGCAGGAACTCCTGCGGGAACGCGGTTTCACCCTCCCCGTCGATGGCCTTTTCGGACAATCCACAAAGGACGCTGTCGCCGCGCTGGCGGCCCGCAACGGGCTGGAACGCGACGCCTGCGGCGCGACCGCGGCGACCGACGAGACCGGGTTCCTCGGCTCCGACGTCTGGCCGCTCATCGTCCGGTCGGGCACTGATACGAGGGCGCTGAAAGCACGACTCGCCGGCTGAACAGCAGCGGCAAGAGGACCACGAAGGCGGCGCACCAAGGGAGCAGGAACGTTCCCAGCGGCAGCAGCAAGCCGCCGATGAGGGCTCCCCCGGCGACGGCGCCGTTCCAGGCCGCGATCGTGAGCGACTGGGCGGCGTCGGCGGTGGGGCCCGCGATCAGCGCGGTGACGGCCTGGAACGCGGTGGGCGCGCCGCCGAACGCCAGACCCCACAGGCAGGCAGCGGCCAGCACCACGCCGTGGACGCCGCCGCTGAGTCCGATGAGGACGATGGCGGCGGCCGTCAAGGCGGTGCAGGACACCAGGACCGCGCGGGGGTGACGGTCGAGCGCGGAGCCGACCGCCACCAGCCCGCCGACCGTGGCACAGCCGAACACCAGCAGCGCCGCGCCCAGCATCGTCGCCGCGTCGAGGCCCACGAGCACCGGGCCGATGTAGGTGTAGGCCACGTTGTGCCCCAACGAGAACAACGCCACCGTCGCCAGCACGGGGCGCATCCCCGGCAGCCGGGACGCGGCCAGCGGCCGGGTGGGCCCCGCCGGATCCGCGGGTACGGCGGGCACCGCGACGAGTACCCACGCCAGCAGCGGCACGGTGATCAGCGCCATCGCGGCGAACGCCCAGCGCCAGTCGGCCAGTTCGCCGAGCGCGGTCCCGGCCGGGACGCCGAGCGCGAAGCCGATCGGGGTGCCGGACATGGCCACGGCCAGCGCACGCCCGGTGAGTCCCGGTGGGGCGAGGCGCATCGCGTAGCCGGCGACGAGTGACCACATCACCCCGGTCAGCGCGCCGGAAGCGACCCGCGTCGCGAGGATCAGCGGGTACGACGAGGACACCGCGATCACCAGGTTGGTGACCAGGAAACCGGCGATCAGCGCCAGGAGCAAACGTTTGCGCGGCACCCGCAGCGTCGCGCCGGTGAGCGGGATGGCGGTGAGCGCGGTGGTGATCGCGTAGACCGTCACCAGCTGCCCGGCGGCCGACGGGGAAACACCCAGCTCCGCGGACATGCCCAGCAGCAGCCCGGCGGGCAGCACTTCGGTGAGGCAGCCGAGGAAGACCGTCGTCGTCAGCGCGAGCAGCGCCGGGAAGGGCAGCATGCCTCGACGATCTCTTCCCCCGCGCGGCGCGGGTAGTCCCCGACGGTCATGCCGCGGCGTTATCGGCCGGGATAACCCCGCGGCATGACCGGCTGGCAGTGCCGCGCGCGACGCGGACGTACGCACGATGACCGGGCATCCTCCCCGGCAGAGAGAAGGCCCGTTCATGACCGTGCGGATTCGGTGGCAGGAGCCACTGTGCACCGCGTTGCTCGCCACCACGATGATCGGCGCCTGCCCGGCTTCGGCGGTGGCTCAGCCGGCACCCGGCAGCGACGGGTACGTGCACGTCTCGCCCGACGGCACCGTCCTCGGCCCCGATCCTTACTACCCGAAGGACGGCAACGGCGGCTACGACGTCGACAAGTACTCGCTCGCGCTGGACTACGCGCCGTACTCGATGCTGCTGAGCGGCAAGGCGACGATCACCGCGACCGCCACCCAGGACCTGAGCCGGTTCGACCTCGACCTGCGCGGCCTCACCGTGCGCTCGGTCAGCGTCGACGGGGTGGCCGCGACGTTCCGCCGGGCAGGCGAACACGAGCTGGTGATCACCCCGAAGACCCCGCTGGCCGCGGGCAAGCGGTTCACCGTGGTGGTCGGTTACGACGGGCGGCCGGAGCCGCTCACCACGGCGCGCGGCCGGGTCGGCTGGCTGGCCGCCTCCGGCGATTCCGCCGTGGCCACCGGCCAGCCCCGGTCGGCGATGACCTGGTTCCCGGTCAACGGCACCGAAGTCGACAAGGCGACCCTGCGCGTCTCCATCACCGTCCTGGACGAATTCTCCGCGATGGGCAACGGTTTCCAGGTCTCCGACGTGCCCGCGGGCTTCGGACGGCACACCGTCACCTGGTCGGAGGACACCGCCCTCGCGCCGAGCACGGCGATGCTCGGCATCGGGCGCTGGGAGGTCGAGAAGATCGCGCTTCCCGGCGGCCGGACGGCGATCAACGCGTACCACCCGTGCGCCGTCGACAAGCGGGCGATCGGCGGGCGGCTGCCCGAAGTGCTGGAATTCCTCACCGGGAAGTTCGGCGACTACCCGCAATCGGCGGCGGGCGGGCTGTTCCTCGACCGCTCCCTCGGCTACACGCACGGCGCCCAGACCCGGCCGGTGTTCGGCCGCACGGCCACCGTCGCCGATCTGGTGTACGCCACCGCGTACCAATGGTGGGGCGCCGGGGTGACCGGCAAGATGTGGCGCGACACGCTGATGCCCGAGTCCGTCGCGCAGTACGCGGTTTGGCTGTGGGACGAGGCCAAGAACGGCGCCGACCTGGATCGGCGCTACCGCGAAACGGTGGCCAAGGTGAGCGGGGACCCGGCTTTCTGGGCGCCCAAACTCACCGATCCGGGCAAGGGGACCGAATTCGCGCCCACCCCCAAGGCGGTGCTGATGATGCACGCGCTACGGCGGCTGATCGGCGAGGACGCGTTCTTCCAGATCATGGCGGGCTTCCCGATGATCAACCCGCAGGGGAACCAGAACTGGCACGACTTCGAGCTCTACGTCTCCGCGATGACGCAACGCGACCTCGGCGAGTTCACGCACGCGTGGCTGGACGGCACGGTGCGGCCGCCGGACGCGCTCCTCTACCCCAAGCAGTAGACCGCGCTTGTCCCGGATCTCGCGTGATTGGAGAGGTCACTCGCGTGATTGGAGGCGGATCTCGCGTGTTTAAACGCGAGATCCGGGTCTGATCACGCGAGTCACGTCCTTACCGCTCACGAGTCCTGTCCAGGTAGGCGGCGTAGACCGGCGCCGTCCTCGCCTCGGCCCAGTACGTTTCGACCACGGCGGAGATCAGCTCCTCCTGCCGACCCGCCACGAAGGTCTCCCGGTTCCAGGCGAGGACATGTCTGCGCGGCAACACATCCCCGCGCAGCGGCCGGGTCACGATGCCGTTGTCGCACGGATCGCAGATCGGCTGCGACAGGCCGATCGCGCCGGCCTTGACCACCAGTAGCGCCACCTGCTGCGAAGTCACCTGATGGGCGACAGCCGGGCTGAAGCCGAACCGCGCGCAGGTGTCGGCGAAGTACTTCGTGAACGTGGCGGCCGAGGAATCGGACACCATCACCCACGATTCGTCCTTCAGTTCACGCAGGTCGATGCTTTCCCGGCTCGCCAGCGGATGACCTTTCGGCAGCAGGACGAAAGTCGGCTCGGTCACCACCACCGCGGTGTCCACGTTCGCGGGGATTTCGAGCTCGTGGCCCGGATAGTCCTTGACCAGCGCCAATTCCGCGCGTCGCTGGGCCAGCAGCGGCAGCAGCCGCTCGGGATGGTCGTCGTGCACGAGCTGCACTTCGGAGACCTCCGGCCACAGCCTGGTCACCAGTGACGGCAGATGCGAGACCAGCGCGCTGGCCACCGACGCCACGCGGACGACGTCGGGCGGGCCGCTGGGACAGACGCGTTGCTCGATGTCTTCGAGCAGTTTGTCCAGCTGTGGCAGCAAAGCGGCTGTCCGGCGCAACAAGAGCTCGCCCATCGGTGTCGGCTTCACGCTGCCCTCGCGCCGATCGAACAACTGGTAGCCCAGCATGTTCTCCAGCCGTTTGAGTTGCGCGGAAACCGCGGGCTGGGTGACACCGAGAGCGATCGCGGCACGGGAAAGGCTGCCCGTGTCCGCGATCGCCCTGATCACCCGCAGGTGGTGGACATCCAGTTGTACGACGTCGAACTCCTTTGTCACGAACGGGTTTGCGACCCGCCGGAAGAAGTCATCACCGCGGGAACCGCCGCGGCCGTGGTCCGTCTGCCGAGAAGAACATACAGGAGAAAAGCACCGAGAACGGAGTTCACCGTGGGGATTCCCCACGGCAGCCAAATGCCCACCGCGGCCCCGGCCACCCAGCAGATCAGCGCGCTGGGAACCCAGGACGGGCAATTCCGCGGCAGCTCCCCGGACGCGCGGGTGGCCTCCAGGTCCGGTTTCCAGCGCCGCACCACGTAGTACTCGGCGATCACCACTCCCGCCACCGGCGGGGTGAGGACGCCGACCCAGGTCAGGAAGGTGGTGAAGTGGTCGAGGATGCCGATCGCGGAGAGCACCGTGCCGAGACCGCCGAGCAGCAGGGTCGCGGTGGTGCGGTCCAGGCGCCGGGACAGCAGCACCTGCACGGTGTTCACCAGCCCGAGCGAGGACGAGTAGAGGTTCCAGTCGTTGATCTTCAGGATCGCCGTGACCAGGATCAGCGTGCCGAGCACCCCGGACGACGACGTGATGATCCCGACCACGTCGGCGCTTTTCGCCGCGTGCGCGAGCAGGACCCCGATCAGGCCGATCAGGTACTGGCCGAGGGTGACGCTGACCAGGGTCTGCTTCACCACGTCGGACGCGGTCCGGTTGAACCGGGTCATGTCCGGGGTCATGATCGCGCCCATGATGAACGCGCCCGCCACCAGCGTGGTGCCCTGCGCCAGCGACATCGCCGGCCCCGGCGGCGGCTCGGCCACCAGCGTGGACAGCGCGTGACCGTCGAGCGCGGAGATGATCGAATACCCGGCCAGCGCGAGGAAAGCGGGCACCGTGAGGTATGCCGTCCAAGCCATCGCGTGGAAGCCGAACACCACGATCGCGGTGACCAGCGCGCCGCCCGTGAGCGCCCACACCCACACCGGCGGACCGCCCATCAGGGAGTGGAGGCCGTGGGCGAACACGTCGTTCTGCACCCCGAACCAGCCCGCCAGGCTCAGCGTCATCAGGAGCCCGACCAGCGAGGACCCGCCGGTGCCGAAGCCGGTCCAGCGCGCGAGCACCGACGTCGACAGCCCCTCCCGGGTGCCGGCGACGCCCATCAGGATGGTGATGATCTCCAGCAGTACCGAACCGATCGTGATGGCCAGTACCGCGTCCCAGAAGGTCATCCCGAACCCGAGTACCGCGCCGAGCAGGAACTGGTGGAACGAGGACACCTGCCCGAACCGTTGCAGCGCGACGGAAACCCAGGAGTAGCGGCGTTCGGCGGGTACCCGGCGCAGGGAGAAGTCGTCGTGTTCCACGGTCACTCCACCCGTTCCGCGACAGCCTGTTCCGGGATGGCCTGGTCGAGGACGACGAAACCCTGTCCGGGCAACGGCCGCCAGGAGAGTTCGCCGCGGTAGAGCCGTTCGAGGAACTCGACCCGCTGGTGGTAGGCGAACACGGAGCTGCCGACACCGGCCACGGCGACGGTGCCGACGAACATCGGCAACTCGGCCAGGAAGTACCGGACGGCGCTGCGCAGCTGGTCACGGGTGGGGTGTTCGCCTTCGGGCAGCCGCCGGTCGAGCACCCAGCCTGTGGCGCCGAGACAGTGTTCGGCGAACTCCGGGTCCAGGGCGAAGCGTTGGTGCGCCTCGGAAAGCAGGCCGAGATACGCGGGATCGGCTTCGAGCGACGCGGCGTCCAGGATCAGCGTCTGCGGATCCGAAGGGCAGACCTGCAGCAGCGCCCGGACGATCTTGTTGCGCGTGTAGTTGCCCTGTCGCTGCGCCTTCTGCGCGGCGCGAATCGGGTCGTAACCGAGCGCTTCGAGGGTGAACGCGGACGGCCCGTCCGGGACGAAGAAATGGAAACCGGTGAAAGCCGACATGGCCCAGCGGGCGAGATCGGCGATCCGTTCCACCGTGAAATAGCTGTTGAACGGGCTGATGCCGATGCAGACGTGCTCGGCTCGCGCCAAAGGATCAGCGCAATGCTCCGTGAGCGGCAGTGGTCGCAGCAAGACGGCTCCTGATTCGCGGATATGCGGGGAGAACGAGGCGTCGACCGACGCTAGCCACGGCGAGTGACCCCCGATATTGCCGACAGTGGTTGTCATCGCGTTATAGGAATTCGCAGGATCTTTCGCAAGTTCACGACAACGGTGAATGGGGTGCGACCTTCGGAGGTGCCGGACACGGGCGGGAGCGCGGTATACGAAGTCATGGAGATTCAGGTTCGGCATCTTCGAGTGATCTGTGAGATCGCTGCCTCCGGCAGCCTCAACCGTGCCGCCGCCGGACTCGGGCTCGGGCAACCCGCGCTCAGCCACCAGTTGCGCCGGATCGAGCGGATGGTCGGCGGTTCCCTGTTCACCCGCGACCAGCACGGGGTACGGCCCACCGAACTCGGCGCCCTGATCCTGCGGCGGGCCAAGGCGATCGTGCTCACCTTCGACGAACTGGAGCACGACTTCCACCGTCAGGAACCCGAGGTCGGCGAATCGATCAGGATCGGCTGGAACGACAGTGCCATCACGGGTTCGCTGCTCGCCGGGCTGCGGGACCTGAGACCCGGCGAGCCGTTCCGCACGCGCGCCGACACCTCGCGCACGCGGCTGCTCGCCCAGGTCGCGAACCGGGGCATCGACCTCGCGCTGATCATGATCTGCGGCAGGCGCGGCCTCCCGGTGCCGCCGGAGGTGCGGACCATGACCCTGGTCGAGGAGCCGTCGTTCGTCGCGGTGCCCGCGGGACACCCGCTCGCCGGCGAAGAGGAAATCGACCTCACCGAACTGGCCGGGGAGGACTGGATCGTGTCGAGCGGCGGCGACGGCTGCCGCGTGGTGTTCCGCGAAATGTGTCTCGCGCACGGGTTCGATCCCCGGATCACCCACGACGTCGACATCGACACCGCGCGGGAAGACCTGGTCAGCGGCGGGCACGGCGTCGGGCTCGTCCAGCCGACCCGGCCGCCGTCGGACGGACTGGCCATCCGGCCGCTGGCGGGCGCGCCGATGTGCGTGCGGCACGTGCTCGCCTGGCGGGAGGACGGCCCGTGCGCGCCCGGCGTCCCGGAACTCGCCGGCGAGGCGACGGCGGGATACTGGCGGCTCGCCGAGCGGACGGGGCCGTACCGCGGCTGGCTGCACCGACACGGGCGGCTGGCGGCCGGATAGGCCGTCCAGAGAGCCGGTACCGGCTCGTGAGTGGCAAGAACGGTTCACTTGAGAAGAAGGCCAAAGGTGTCGTGTTCGGACTGGATGGGCGATCATTCGTGATCAGGCGGCGATCACGCGTGATCAGAGACGGATCTCGCGAGACCCGTTCCTGATCACCGCGGGTTCGGACACGACGCCACCTTTGCCTTACCCCTCAAATAACCTTCCTTGCCACTCACGAGGCCCGTGAGGCCTCGATAACGCCTCGGCATGCGGAGGCGGCACTAGAGCGGGCCCCGGAAGACGGCCGACGATGGGAAGCGTCAATCAAGGTCGTCTGAGAAGGGGCACCATGCTGCCGTTGATCACTCGTACGGAACTGCTCTCCCGAATGGAGGCCGGCACGGTGGTCGTGGTCGACACGATGCCGGTCGCCTATTTCGAAAAGGAACATCTGCCGGAATCGCACAACATTCCGGGTTTCCCCTACGAACAGGCCGCCGAATTCACCGACCAGCTGGCACCGGCGGTGCTACCGGACAAGGCCGCCGCGATCGTCGTCTACTGCGCGAACACGCCGTGCCGCAACAGTGAATTCGTCGGGCGGCGTCTGCTGGAGCTCGGCTACACGAACGTCCGCAAGTACCGCGAAGGCATCGAAGACTGGGTCGCCAACGGATTGCCGACCGGATCTTCGTCCTGAGCGGATTCCCCTCACAGCCAAGGAGATCCTCTTGTCCAAGACCAAAAGGTTCGTCTGCGTGCTGGCCGGTGTGCTGGCGCTCATCACCGGCTTCGGCTCAGGCGCGGCCTCCGCCGCACCGAAAGCCGAGAACGTGATGACAGTGACTTCGGGCAACTACACCGAAGTCATGGACATCTCGAAACAGAAGCTGGTCATCATGGACTTCGGCGCGACCTGGTGCCCGCCGTGCCGCCAGATGAAGCCCGTGATCGAGCGGCTCGCCGGTGAGTACGGCGGCAAGTTCCTGCTCGGCGAGGTCGACGTCGACCAGAGCCGCGACCTGTCCGGCAAGTACAACATCCGCTACCTCCCGACGCTGGTCGGTGTCCGCAACGCCGCTGAACTGCCGTCCGCGCGGAACATCGGCTACCCGGGCGAAACGAAGTTGCGCGCCTGGATCGACGCTCAGCTCGCCAAGCGCTGACCGATGACGTCGGAGAGAAACGCTTCGACGGCACCGAGGTAGGTCTCCGGCGCTTCGTCGTGCACCACGTGCCCGGCGCCTTGGACGACGATATGCCGTCCGAGGCCGCCGGGTACGCGCGCGGCCAGCTCGGCCTGCTGTCCCAGCGGCATCGCCGTCCGCTCGCCCTCGATGGCGAGCAGCGGGCATTCGACCCGCTCGACGAACTCCCAGAAGTCCCGCCGCCCCCATTCCGCCGCGATCTCGTACAGATCCGGCAGCGACGCGATCAGGTGATAGCCGTCTTCGCGTTCCTCGACGCATTCGACGAAGTAGTCGCCGGTGTCACCGAAGAATTCGCGCACATGCGCCAAGGACCGGAACGGGACCGGCCAGGATTCGAAATAGCCGCGCCAGGTGTCCACGGTCCGGCCGCGCTGATCCGGCGCGAAGTCCTCGCAGACCACGGCGCGGACGAGCCCGGGATGCGTGGCCGCGGTGACCCACGCGTGCAGGCCGCCCATCGAATGTCCGATCAGGATCGCGGGTTCGTCGAAGGTCCGCAGCACCGCGGCGACGTCATCGGCGAACCGCTCGGTGCGCCAGGGCCCGCCGCGTGGACCACGGCCGTGCCCGCGCGCGTCGAGACCGTGGACACGCCCGTACGGTTCGAGCCTTCGCGCGACCCGCCACCACGTCGTCGCCCTGCCCATCAACCCGTGCAGGAGGACGATCGGCGGTCCATCACCGCCGAAAGTGATCAACCCGTCGCGCTGAATCACCACTAAGCTCCCCTCCATGCGCAGCCGTGTCCCCGCCGCCGGCCTGATCCTGGGGGTCGTCTGCGCCCTGATTATCGGCTGCAGTGCCGATCCTCCCCCGGCCGCGTCCCCTCCGCCGCCGCCGATGAACCCGGCGCCGGGTGCTTCGGGCGCGGGCGACCCGTATTACCCGATGGACGGAAACGGCGGTTACGACGCCGTCGAATACCAGGTCGGGATCACTTACGAGCCCGCGAAAGGGCGCCTCGACGGCGACACCACGGTGATCGCGAAAGCGACCCAAGACCTCAATCGGTACAACTTGGACTTACGCGGCTTGACGGTCCAATCCGTTGAAGTGGAGGGGAAACCGGCGAAGTTCGCCCGCGAAGGCGAATTCGAGCTGGTGGTGACGCCCGCCGAACCGATCCGGAACGGAAGCACTTTTCGCACGAAGGTCGTCTACGGCGGCGACCCGTCGGCGACCCCGAAGGCGGGCGGCAGCGAGAACGGCTGGCAGAAGTCGAAGAGCGGCGGCGCGTTCATCGTCGGCGAGCCGCATTCGGCGTCGTTCTGGTACCCCGTCAACGAAACCCCGCGCGACAAGGCGATGTTCAACCTCACCGCCCGCGTGCCGGACGGCTGGACCGTCGTCTCGAACGGACGCGAGATCCAGAAGACCGCGGCGAACGGCTGGACCACGACGTCCTGGCAGGAGCGCACCCCCGTGGCGGCGTACCTGACCACGGTCGCGATCGACAAGTTCACCGTCGACCGGATGGCGCTCCCGGACGGGACGCCGCTGGTCAACGCGTACGCGCCGAGCGCGGAGGACAGGCGGGACACCGGCAGGCGGTTGCCGGAGATCATCGGCTTCCTGACCTCGAAGTTCGGACCGTACCCGGTGGACGCGGCGGGCGGGATCTATCTCGACGAGGACATCCACTTCTCGCTGGAGACCCAGACCAGGCCGACCTACGCGAAATGGGCCGACCTGATCACCGTGGTGCACGAAACCGCACACCAGTGGTTCGGCGACTCGGTGACCCTGAATTCGTGGTCCGACATCTGCCTCAACGAATGTCTCGCGTCGTACGCGCAATGGCTGTGGCAGGAATCGCGGGACAACGAGAACCTCGACGACCGCTACCGCGCCGCGCTCGAGATCATGCGGGGCAGCCCGGATTTCTGGACGTCGAAACTGGTCGGCATGGGCGCCGGGCAGGAATTCCACGGCGTCTACGACAAGGGGATCCTGGCCATGCACGCACTGCGGCGGAAGATCGGCGAAGGCGCTTTCGGGCGGCTGATGAAGGAGTGGCCGGCGGCTTATCGGAACGCCAACGCGTCCTGGGCGGATTTCGAGGCGTTCACGATCAAGCTTTCGGAGCAGGACCTGCGGCCGTTCTTCGACGCCTGGTTCCACGGCACGGCGATCCCTCCGGACGCCGAATTGCTCCCGGGCACCCTCCGAGGCTGACCCCCGGCCGCATCCAGAGGACTAAATGCGGCGGGTGGCGTGTCGGTCAAGGGGTCTTGGGGCGGTCAGGGTAGTCCGGCAGGTCGATCCCGCTCACCACGGCCCGCATCTTCCGCGAAGCCAGCGCGGCGACCGGTTTGAGACGCATCAGCCGCATCATCAGATACCGCGTCCGCAAAGCCGTCCGAGACTTCGCGAAGATCGACTCCGCGTTGTCCCGCCCCATCTCCTGCGTCTTCTCGACGAACTCGCGCATGACCGCTTCGTAGCGTTTGAGCCCGCCGTCGAAGTCGGCCGCGAGCTCCCCGGCCAGGACGTACGCGCCGACGAACGCCAGGCTCGTGCCCTGTCCCGAGAGCGGCGAGGGGCAGAACGCGGCGTCGCCCAGCAGCCCGATCCGGCCGCGCGACCAGGATTCCATGATCACCTGGGCGCACGAGTCGAAGTAGAAGTCGGGGGCGTCGTCCAGCTGTTCCAGCAGCCAGGGCGCCTCCCACTCCATCCCGGAGGCGAAGCGGCGGACCAGCTCCTTCTGCGCTTCGACGTCGCGATAGTCGTAGTCGATCTTCTGCGACGCGAACCCGAAGTAGCCCATCGCCTCGTCGCCGTCGCGGATGCCGCGGATCCCGGCGGACCGGCCGACGTCGTCGAAGCCGATCGCCCAGTTCCGCAGGCCGAGCCGGTTCGGCACGGTGAAGAACGCCAGGTACGAGCCCAGATGCCGGACGTAGCGGGACTCCTCGCCGAAGACCAGCGCCCGCACTCCCGAATGCAGCCCGTCCGCGCCGATGACCGCGTCGAACGTCCTCCGCGAACCACTCGCGAAGGTGACATCCACGCCGTCGGCCCGCTCGTCCAGCGCGGTGATCCGGTCGCCGAAGACGTACTCCGTCTTCTCCCTGGTCGCCTCGTACAGCACTTCGGTCAGGTCGCCGCGCAGGATCTCGATCTCGGCGATGAGGCCGTCGCCGCCGAAGTCGTCGCTGCGCAAGGTGGCCTTCGTACGGTTCTTCCGGTCGACGAGCGTCTCGCCCTTGGTGTCCGTGCACGCCTCGCGGATGCGTTCGTCCAAGCCCATGCGGACGGCGACCTCCCTGGCCGTTCCGCGCAGGTCGACGGCCTGACCGCCGGGACGCAGCGAAGGCGCGCGCTCCACGACGGTCACTTCGAAGCCGTAGCGGGTGAGCCAGAAGGCCAAGGCCGGTCCGGCGACGCTCGCTCCGGAGATGAGGATCTTCGTGTCAGCCATCCCTGGGAAGGTCCCACGCATCACATCGCGGCGCAAAAGATTTTCACCGTAGGGTGGACGGCATGGCTGTCGTGAAGATCAACGCGATCGAGGTTCCCGAAGGCTCAGGCCCCGAGCTGGAGAAGCGGTTCGCCGCGCGGCTGCACGCCGTCGACAATCAGCCCGGCTTCCTCGGCTTCGAACTGCTCCGCCCGGTCTCCGGCGAAAGCCGCTACTTCGTCTACACGAAGTGGGAGTCCGAAGAGGCCTATCAGGCGTGGGCGTCCGGCCCGGCGCGCGAGGCGCACGCGGGCGAGCGCGCGAAGCCGGTCTCCAGCGGCGCGAACCTGCTGGAATTCGAGGTCGTCCAGGCTTCGAAGCCGGGTGAGTGAGCTCGAACGAGCCGCGGAACTGATCGACGGCGCCGGCGCGCTGCTCGTCTGCGCCGGCGCCGGGATGGGCGTCGACTCCGGCCTGCCCGATTTCCGGGGTGACGAGGGTTTCTGGAAGGCGTATCCGCCGTACGAGCGGCTCGGCATCAGCTTCGTCGAGCTCGCCGATCCGCGCCATTTCGCCGAAGATCCCCAGCTGGCCTGGGGTTTCTACGGGCACCGGCTGGCGCTTTACCGCGCCACCGTCCCGCACGAAGGGTTCGGGCTCCTGCTGTCCTGGGGAGCGCGCAAACCCGGCGGCACCCGCGCCTTCACGTCCAATGTGGACGGACAGTTCCAGAAGGCGGGCTACCCGCACACCGCCGAAGCGCACGGGTCCATCCATCATCTCTAGTGCCTCGACCGGTGCACCGGCGAGATCTGGTCCGCGGACGGCATCGAGGTCCCGATCGACGAGGACACGATGCGCGCGCTGGAACCGCTGCCGTCGTGCCCGCGCTGCGGCGGCCTCGCCCGGCCCAACATCCTGATGTTCGGCGACTACGACTGGCTCGGGCGGCGTGGCCAGGCGCAGCTCGACGAGCTGACCACGTGGCGCCGGAAGCATCGCGACCTCGTGGTGGTCGAACTCGGCGCCGGGCAGGCCGTGCCGACGGTGCGGCGCTACTCGGAGCTGGCCAGCGCCGCGACCGGCGCACTGGTCCGGATCAACCCGCGCGAGCCGCAGGTCCGGCACGGCCGCGGCGTCTCGCTCGCGACCAACGGCCTCGAAACCCTCAAGGCGCTGGACTCCCTGCTCAGCTGGGCCGGACCCAGAGATCGCGGCTGCTCGCCAGAACCACCCGTCCGTCCTCCTGGGTCTCGGCGGTCTTGATCTGCTCCACCGGGCAGCCCAGCTCACCCCGCTGCCAGCCACCGCCGCCGGGAACCCAGACCAGCGAACACGACCGGTTCGACGTCTTGCCCTGATTCCACTCGACACGGTCGCCGAACAGCACCGCCTTGCCCGCCTTGTCGGTGGCCCCGCCGAGGATCCGGCCGTCCCCGATGGACGAGGTCTCCCAAGCCCCGGGCGCGCCGGTCACGACCAGCGCTCCGGCCGCGGAAGCCCCGGCCAGCAGCCATTTCCCTTCCGCCCGGAGCACGGTGGAAAACCACATGTCGCTCGCCCGCACCTCAACCTGCGACACCATCCAGGTCGCGCCCGCGTCACCGGAGGCCCACACCCGCACGCCCCCGCCGAGGGCACCGACCACGAGGACCTGATCGCCGTCGGCCGCGATCGCGATCGGCGACCAGTAGCCGGGCCTGTCCTGCGGCAACACGATCTCACCGCCCCCGGACACCCACGCGATCGGTTCCGACCGGCTTTCACCAGGGAACTCACGGACGCCGACGCCGATCAGGGTCCGGCCCGTGTCGACCAGCGCCACCCCTTTGCGGTCGGGCCCCGGCTGGAACAGCCGCTCGATCTCGCCGACCGGATCCCGCTGGATGAAGGTGCGCCCGGCGCCCGGCTGTGCGGCGAACCCGAGCGCGCTCTCCGGAGGGCCCGGCGACGACTGACCCGGAACGCAGCCCGCGAGCAGCGAAAGCGCGAGAACTCCCCAGAGTTTCCTCATGCGCGGGAAGCTTGCCAGCGCGAGGTCACTTTCAGGGCAGGACGATTTCCGCGTAGACGGCGTCGTGATCGCTGCCGGGCGTCTCCAGCACCTTGAAGTCCGCGATGGCCGTCCGTTTGTCCGCCAGCACGTGGTCGATCGGCACCGGCGGCACCATCCCGTTCGTCCAGGTGCCCTGCAGCGCCTTCCCCAGCTGATCGGCCGCGTCCACGTAGCCCCTGGTCAGCAGCTCACGGAAGAGCGAATGGTCGAGACTGGCGTTGAAGTCGCCCGCCAGGATCCGGATGTCGTGCTCGGCGTCGGCGTAGGGCAGGTCCTTGGCCTCGTCGACCCACGCGTGCCTGTCCCACATCGGCGCCGCCGGATGGACCGCGACGACCTCGATCCGGACGCCGCCGAGATCCAGACTCGCGCTCGGCTGCTTGTAGTCCGAATCGCCGCTCAACTCCAGCGGCGCGAGCGGGTACTTCGACACCAGCCCGGAGCCCGACGCCCACTCCGCCGGGTGCAGCACGTGGTACGGCAGGAGCTGGAACAACCCGGCCCGGTCGAGCCCGGTGATCGCCTCGGGCGTCATCTCGGTCAGGCTCAGGACGTCGACCTGGTGGTCCTTGACGTAGCCGACGATCCGGTCCGGATCCGCCTGCCCGCCGAGCATGTTCGACGCCAGCACGCGGACGTGCTTGCCGCCGAGCGCTTTCTGCTCGTTCGCGAACCCCCTTGGCAGCACCAGCGCGGCGATCGTGCAGGTCAGCACGATCGCGACGACCGCGGTCCACCAGCGGCGGAGCCCCAGCGCGAGGACGCCGAGCACCAGTGTCGCGATCCCGGCGTACGGCGTCAGCGCGAGCGCGGCGATCGTGTACGTGTTGCCGTCGTAGCCCACCAGCCGCATCGCCGTGAGCACCGCGAACGGCACGACCGCCGCGATGAGCAGCCCGCTGACCAGCTTCCGCCCGGCACCCCGAGGCGCCACCGGACGGACCGGCCGTTCTTCGATCACCATGACGTCGAGTATGCCGATCAAGGCCGCTGTGGCGGCGGTCTCCACAAGACCTTCACAACCTCCTCACACTGCGCCTACCAGCGCTTATCAGTTCCTGTCAGGTCCTGCCAGCGCGCTGTGCGCGGTCTGCCAGGCAGACGGTGCACCTTTGTCCGCGGGGCGAGATGCACAGGAGGAAACATGACTCACGCGATCAGGGCCGAGGGCCTGGTCAAACACTATGGGGAGACGAAGGCGCTCGACGGGGTCGATCTGGAGGTCCCGGCGGGCAAGGTGGTCGGGGTGCTGGGGCCGAACGGCGCGGGAAAGACGACCGCCGTCCGGATCCTGGCCACCTTGATCCGGCCGGACCGCGGCCACGCGAGCGTCTTCGGGTACGACGTCGTCAAGAACCCGATGGCGGTCCGCAGCATGATCGGGCTGACCGGGCAGTACGCGTCGGTCGACGAGGACCTCTCCGGCACGGAGAACCTGGTCCTGATCGGCAGGCTGCTGGAGTTCTCGAGGGCGGACGCGAAGAAGCGCGCGGCCGACCTGCTGGAGCGGTTCGAACTGACCGACGCCGCCGGACGCGCGATCAAGACCTACTCGGGCGGGATGCGGCGGCGGCTCGACCTCGCCGCGAGCCTGGTCGGCCGTCCGAAGGTGCTCTACCTGGACGAGCCGACCACCGGGCTGGACCCGCACGCCCGCAACGAGGTCTGGGCCGTGGTCCGGACGCTCGTCGCGGACGGGACGACGGTGCTGCTCACCACGCAGTACCTGGAGGAGGCCGACCAGCTGGCCGACACGATCACCGTGTTCGACCACGGACTGGTCGTGGCGAACGGCCGGGCCGACGAGCTCAAGCGGCGGACCGGCGGCCAGACGCTGCAGGTGCGGCCGACAGCGCTCGCCGATCTCGACGCCGTCGAGCGCATCCTCACCGGGCTCACCGGGGCCCGGCCGAACCGGGACAACGACACCGGGCTGCTGACGGCGCCCGTCGCCGACCCGGTCCTGCTGTCCACTTTGGTCCGCAAGCTGGACGAAGCCGGGATCACCGCGGACGAGCTGGCGCTGCGGCTGCCCAGCCTCGACGAGGTGTTCCTCGCACTGACCGGCAGGAATACCGATTCCACAAAGGACACGACTCCGGAAGGGAGCCTGGTATGACGACCCTCGCCGCGCCCGCACCACCACGGCGCGTATCACTGTCCAGCAGCGGCCGGCACGGGCTTTCCCTTGCCTGGCGCGGCATCCTGAAGATCCGCAAGAACCCGGAGCAGCTGGCCGACGTCACGCTCGCGCCGATCATCTTCCTGGTCATGTTCGTCTACCTGTTCGGTGGCGCGATCATGGGCGACACCGGAAGCTATCTGCAGATGATCGTGCCCGGCATCATGGTGTTCAACATCCTGCAGGCCAGCATGACCGTCGGCGTCCAGCTCAACACCGACGTCACCAAGGGCGTGTTCGACCGGTTCCGCGCGATGCCGATCGCGCGGTCCGCACCGCTGATCGGCGCCGTGCTGGCCGACATCGTCCGGTACCTGGTGTGCCTCGTCGTGCTGATGGTCGTCGCGACGATCATGGGCTACCGGATCCAGACCGGGCCTGCGGAGTTCGCGCTGGCGATCGTGCTGGTCATCGCGTTCGCGTTGTCGTTCTGCTGGGCGTCGGTGTTCGTCGGGATGCTGGTGAAGAGCCCCGGCGCGGTGCAGGGCCTGATGTTCGTGGTGCTGATGCCGCTGACCTTCGGCAGCAACGTGTTCGTGGGGACGTCCACCATGCCCGGCTGGCTGAAGGCGTGGGCCGACATCAGCCCGGTGACACAGATGTCCGACGTCCTGCGCGGGCTGATGAACGGCGGTCCGATCGCCGGCCCGCTGACCGGTGCGCTGATCTGGATGGCGGCCGCGGTCGCGGTCTTCTTCCCGCTCGCCACGTGGGCTTACCGGAAGCGCGTCTGACGGGGGTCAGGGGGAACGCGCGTGAAGGGCTCCTTGCCTCTGTCGAGGCGAGGAGCTCTTCTTCACGTCGTCACTTCCTGGCAGATCAAGGACACCAGGTCAGCGCGGGAAAGCGCGGCGTCCTGGACGAGTATCGCTTCGTAGCGCTCCTCGCCGAAGTGCTCGCGGAGGTCGTCGATCAGCTGCCGGATGCCGGGTTCGCCGAGGTCCAGCCTGCCTCGGAGGGACCTCGCCGCGCCGAGCATCCGGACGGCGTCCTCGTGCCTCCCCTGGCGGAACCGGATCAGGCCGAGGGCCTCGACGACCCGCCCGAGATCGGGCATGTCGCCGCGCTCCGCGGTGGACCTGACGACGACCGCGGCGCCACGTTCGGCCTCGGCCAGATCCCCGGCCGCCAGCGCCACTTCCATTTCGATGAGCCCGCCGAACTCTTCGCCGAACATGCCCGGCATCGGCGCGTCGGCCATCAGCTCGCGGAACCGGGCGGCGACCTCGCGCGCCTCCTCGATCCGGCCGGCGCGGCTGAGCAGATCGGCCTTGCCCACCAGCACCATCACCGCGAGCTGACCGTTGCCCGTGTCGGCCGCGTAGCGCTCCGCGTCGCGCATCTCGCGCATGCCCGTTTCGAGGTCGCCTGCCCGCGCGTACTCCGTCGCGAGCCGCCAGCGCTGCTGGATCACGTCGTCCTGCGACCCCAGTTCGAGGGCGAGGACGAGGCCCCGCCGGTACAGCGCGAGCGCGGTCTCGTGGTCGCCCGACATCGAGATGTCGCTCGCCTTCATGCCGATCGCCATCGCGGTCCCCCAGCGGTCGCCCACGGCCAGGAATCCTTCGTAGGCCCTGTCCCTGGCCCGTTCGGCGCCTTCGGTGTCACCATCGTCGGTGAGGATGAAGCTCTGCGCCCACGACCCCGCCGACCGGGCCCACGGATCCGGGTTGGCCAGCGCCCTGTCCACCTCGCGGTGCGCGAGTTCCTTGTCCTGGGAGAAGAACGCCAGCATGGGCAGGCCGATGGCCAGACCGGCGAACCGGGTGTGCGCGTTCGTCCGCACGCATTCGTCGATGAGCGCCCGCACTGCTTCCGGATCGCCGACCCCGGGGATCATCGCGGTGATCTCGCGCATCGCCCGGAACGCGGCCGCGAAATCCTCCTCCAGGCGATCACCGAAAGTGAGTACCTCGGCGACGAAGGACTCGACCCGGTTGCTGTCGCCCTTGATCAGCCAGTACCAGAAGGTGTTGCCGAAAAGTCGCGTCGCCATGTCGACGTCGTCGGCGTCGATGGCCTGGCGGAGCGCCGTCACGATATTGCCGTGTTCGGCGTCGTACCGTGAAATGGCGACGAGCTGGTCCCTGGTCCGCAGCAACGGCTCCAGCCGGTCCGCGAGTTCGGCGTAGTAGCGGTGATACGCCTTCGTCAGCTGTTGTCGCTCTCCGGCCTCGTCGAGACGTTCCGCCGCGTACGCCCGGATGGTCTCCAGCATGCGGTAACGGGGTTCGCCCTGGTCACCGGCCGTCGCGTCCACAATGGACTTCTCGACGAGCGAGCCGAGCACGTACATGGCGTCTTCGGCGGGCAGGCCGTCCCCGGCGCAGACGCTTTCGACCGCTTCGACCTCGGCACCGGCCCCGAAGACCGAAAGCCGCCTCGCGAGGACGCGTTCGGCGTCGTCGAGCAGGTCCCAGCTCCACTCGACGACGGCGCGCAGCGTGCGCTGCCTCGGCAGGGCCGTCCGGCTGCCCGAGGTCAGCAGGCGGAACCTGTCGTCGAGGCGCCGTGAGATCTGCGCGACGGTCATCGACCGCAGCCGCGCGGCGGCCAGTTCCAGTGCCAGCGGCATCCCGTCCAGCCGTCGGCAGATCTGCGCGACTTCGTCCACAGTGGACTCGTCGAGGACGAAATCCGGGCGCACGGCCACCGCCCTGTCGACGAACAGCCGGATCGCGCCCGCCTCGGCGGCCTGCGGCACGGTCAGCGTCCCTTCCGGCACGGACAACGGGCCGAGCGGGCACAGCGTCTCGCCGTCGATGGCCAGCGCCTCGCGGCTCGTCGCGAGGATCCGCAGGGTCGGCACGCGGCGCAGCAGGGTGTTCGCCAGTTCCGCGGCCGCGTCGACCAGATGCTCGCAGTTGTCCAGCACCAGCACCGACTCGCCGGCGCCGAGCGTCTCCGCCACCCGGCCCATCGCGTCCACCGGCCGCCGCAGCGGGTCGCCGCTGTGCGCGAGGCCGAGGTCCCACAGCTCCAGCGCGGCGAAGACAGCGCCGGGCAGGTCGCCAGGATCGCGGACACCGGCGAGCGGCACGAACCAGACGCGACCGCGCGTGTGCGCGGGATGCCGCGTCGCGACCTCGGTGGCCAGCCGCGTCTTCCCGGCGCCGCCGGGTCCGACGAGCGTCACCAGCCGCGCGCCGGCGAGGAGTTCGGCGACCAGCTTCAGCTCGTCGTCACGGCCGACGAAGCTGGTCAGCCGGACCGGGAGATGGTCGGCGGCCGCGGGAGGCGGGCCGAGTTCACCGCGCAGCGCGGCGACGTGGATCTCCTGGAGCTCGGCCGAGGGGTCGACGCCCAGCTGATCGGCCAGCGCCGCCCGGACCTCCTCGTAGACGGCAAGGGCGTCGGACTGCCTGTCCGCCGCGCACAGCGCCCGGATCCACAGCCCGGCGAGCCGTTCGCGCAGCGGATGCCGCGCGGCCGCCTCCTTGAGATCGGCCAGGACCCGGTCTTGCCCGCCGAGCCGGATCTCCGCCTCGAAGCGGTCTTCGGCGGCTTCGAGACGCAGATCCTCCAGCCGGGTCGCCGGTGCCTGCGCGAACGGGGCTTCGAGGACGTCGGACAGCGCTTGACCACGCCAGAGGTCGAGCGCCTCGGCGAGGATCGTGGCCGCACCGGCGTCCCTGCCCGCCGCCAGCGCCGCGCGGCCCTCCGCGGCCAGGCGCTCGAAGCGGCACACGTCGACGTCTTCGCGGGCGATGTCCAGCCGGTAGCCGCCCGGACCCGAGCCGAGGGCGACGTCGCCGGTCCGCAGGACCTTGCGCAGCCGCGAGACCAGGGACTGCAGCGCGTTCGCCGCGTCGGCGGGCGGCTCCGCGCCCCAAAGACCGTCGATGAGGGCCGTCGCCGGGACCGCCCGACCGGGCTCCAGCGCGAGCCTGGCCAAGAGCATGCGGAGGCGGGCACCGCCGATGTCGACCGGGGCACCGTCACCGGCCTCCGCTCCGACCGGGCCCAGCAGCGTCACACGCACGACCCCAGCTTTCCAGAACACGCCACCCGATACCCCGTCCAGGCTGTATCTCCCGAAGCTCGCTGTCGGGTTCGGTACCTCGTCCAGGCGACGGAAGTGGGGATTATCCGGGCACGAAGGAGCTTTCCGGGCGCTCGACCGAGGTCACGGCGTTACGTTCGGGGCCTTACGACAGCCGATCGACTGGGAGCGTGAATGAGGTACCGGAGTGCGGCAGTCATCGCCGCCGTTCTGGCCGCGAGTGTCCTCGGTGGCGGGACCGCCCTCGCCGACACCGGCAAACCCGGCGCCGACGGCGCGGGCGACAGCTACTACCCGCAGGACGGCAACGGCGGCTACGACGTCGCCGACTACAACCTGAAAGTCGGCTACGAGCCCGCCACCAAGCAGCTCACCGGCCTGCAGACGATCACCGGCCGGACGACGCAGTCGCTGAGCTCGTTCAACCTCGACCTGCACGGACTCACCGTCGACTCGATCAAGGTCAACGGTCGGAAAGCGACCTTCACCCGGTCCGGTGACCACGAACTGGTCGTCACCCCGGCCCGTTCGCTGCGGAACCACGAGCGGTTCACCGCCGAGGTCGCCTACCACGGTGTCCCGCAGCCGATCGAAGATCCGCTGCTGGGCGAGAACGGCTGGCAGTTCGCGAAATCCGGCGGTGCTTTCGTCGCGGGCGAGCCGAAGTCCGCGACGACCTGGTACCCGGTCAACGACACCCCGCGCGACAAGGCGACCTTCCACCTCGCGATCACCGTTCCCTCGGAATGGAGCGTGATCTCGAACGGCGTCGAGCGCGGGCAGGTCAAGGACGGCAAGAACACCACGTACTCCTGGGCCGAAGAGACCCCCGCCGTGCCGTACATGACCACGGTCGCGATCGACAAGTGGGAGTTCGAGCGGACGAAGTTGTCCGACGGCACCCCGGTCGTCAACGCCTACGCCCCCGGCACCCCCGCGGCGACCAAGCAGGCCGAGGCGCGGCTGCCGGAGATCATCGACTTCCTGGCGTCGAAGTTCGGGCGGTACCCGGTGGACGCGGCGGGCGGCATCTTCCTCGCCGAGCCGATCGGGTTCTCGCTGGAGACGCTGAGCAGGCCGATCTACTCGGGCGCGGCGGGCAACGTCCCGACGATCGTGCACGAGAACGCCCACCAGTGGTGGGGTGACTCGGTCGCCGTCGACAAGTGGAAGGACGTCTGCCTCAACGAATGCTTCGCCTCGTACGCGGAGTGGATGTGGTCCGAGGCGAAGTCGGGCCAGGACCTGAAGGCGCGCTACCTGACCGCCGTGCAGAAGGCGACGGACCGGTTCTGGGCCGGGAAGCTGTACGACATGGGCCCCGGCAACGAGTTCACCTACGTGTACTCGAAGGGCCCGGTGGCGCTGCACGCGCTGAAGAACTACATCGGCGCGGCGCCGTTCGACCGCATCCTGAAGATGTGGCCCGCTCTGCACCGCGACGGCAACGCGAGCCTGCCGGAGTTCCAGCGGTTCGCCGAGCGCATCGCGCACAAGAGCCTGCAGGGCTTCTTCGACGCGTGGTTCTACGGCAACACGAAACCGGTACCCGAGTTCCTCTACCCGGGGGACCTCAAGCCGGCCGCCTGACGTCTGTCACACGTTAGGGTGAGAGGCATGACGTCTGTGCTCCTCACCGGTTTCGAACCGTTCGGCGGTGAGCGGGTGAACCCGTCGTGGCAGGCGGTTTCCCTGCTCACCGGCCGGCGGCGCGACGCCGTGGCCGTCGAACTGCCGTGCGTGTTCTCGCGTTCGCTGGTCGCCCTGCGCGACGCGATCGACGAGTACCGGCCGGAACTGGTGATCTGCGTCGGGCAGGCGGGCGGCCGCCCCGACGTCACCCCGGAGCGGGTCGCGATCAACCTGATCGACGCGCGCATCCCGGACAACGCGGGTTCGCAGCCCGTCGACGTCCCGGTGATCCCCGGCGGGCCCAACGCCTACTTCACGACCCTGCCGGTGAAGGCTTGTGTCGCGGGGATCAAGGGTGCGGGACTTCCGGCGTCGGTCTCGCACACCGCCGGAACGTACGTGTGCAACCAGGTCTTCTACGGGCTGATGCACTTGCTGGACAACGACTTTCCCGGCGTGCGCGGCGGTTTCGTGCACGTTCCTTACACGCCGGAGCAGGCCGCGAGGACGACGTCGCCGAGCCTGGCCGTGCACCGCGCGGCGGAGGCGCTGGGGATCATCGTGGACACCGCGCTCTCGGTCACCGAGGACCTCTCGACGCCGGCGGGCACGCTGCACTGACCGCGGTTCGGCCTCCGGGAAGTGTCATGAAAGGGTCGTTCAAGACATCTTTCTTCTTGAACGACCCTTTCATGACATCCGGTCAGGGCTTGAGCTGCGCGGTGAAGAACTCGACCATCTCCGCGGTCGTCCTCGCGGTGCCGTCGTTGCGGGTCGAGACGAGCATCGCGGTCAAAGGCGCGTCTTCGGTCCCGAAGAGCACGATGCCGCTTCGTTTGCCTACGCCCGCCAAGTAGCGCCCTCGCAGCCCGTCGGCCGCCCAGGTGCCCTCCACGGGCCCGCCCTTGGTCATCTGCTGCCGGACGCCGTCCTCCAGGCCGGGCATCGCGACACCTTGGTAGTAGTTGATCGCGTTCGACGCCTTGTCGCCGGTGAACACACAGGTGACCGCGGACGCCGCGCCCACCGTGGCGGCCGCGTCCGGCGCGTCCCGGCAGTCGTCCCGCTGCGGGATGACGGCGGCGATCCGGCGGAGGCAGTCCGTGAACCCCTGCGCGTCCTTCTGACCGGGCTGATCGCAGCTCACCTGCTTCGCCGGGGCCTGCCCGGCGACAGGCTCCTTCTCGCCGCCGTTGAGCAGGACGATCGTCGTCACGACCGCCGCGAGCGCGAGCACGATGACGCCGTACGTCGTGGGCCTCTGCCAGTTCCGGCCCGGTGGTGGCGGAGGCGGCGTCCAGCGCGGTGGTTGCGGTCGCCGGGGCGGCTGCTGCGGCGGTGGAGGCTGCTGTTGAACGGGCCGCTGGCGCACCGGCGGCGCCACAGGAGCGAAGGCGGGCACGGTCAGCTGCGAGTCCTCGCCGCCCGCGGGCACGTGGTGCAGCCCGAACGCGACCGCCGTCTCCGGCTGGTCCTGCGTCGTCGGCGCGACCCTGAGCTGGTTCGCCAGCAGGCTCGCCAGCAACGGCATCCGGCTCGGCCCGCCGACGAGGTAGACGCCGCCGAGCCTGTCCGGGGACAGCCCGGCGCGGTGGATCGTGGCGGCCAGAAGTTCGGCGCTGCGCAGGAAACTCGGCCGGACGAGCGCCTCGAGTTCCATCCGCGTCACCCGCACGTCGCCGAACGGCTCCGGCATCGGGATCTCGGTCTGCTGGTGCCGCGACAGGCTTTCCTTGGCGTCACGGACATCCTGGAGCAACGACCGGCGCGTCCGGCGGTCGCTGACCGACTGCGGGCGCAGGATCCGTTGCCACCGCGCCGGTTCGGAATGCGACACCTCGCGGCCGATGTGCACCAGCATCGCCTGGTCGATGTCGAGACTGCCGAGATCGGGCAGCCCGTCCTCGGCGAGCACGGCGAACCCGTGGGCACTGACACCGACGACAGCGCAGTCGAAGGTGCCCGCCCCGAGGTCGTACACCGCGATCGGGCCGGGCGGCCGCTGGCCGTGGTTCAGGGCGGCGTAGTGCGCGGCGGCGGCGACAGGCTCGGGAATCAGCACTGTCGTGCCGAAACCGGCCTTGAGCGCGGCGTCGTGGACGATCTGTTTGCGATCCGGGCCCCAGCCCGCGGGATGGGAAATGCGCACCTGGGCGGGCGGCCGCTGGAGGAGCAGCTCGGCCTCCTCGCCGACCCGGCGCAGGACCGCGGCGAAGGCGTCGGCGATGGGGAGCGTGACGTCACCGAGCTGGAGAGCGCCCTCGTCGATGCGCCGCTTCGGATTCGCCTCGAACCGGCTCGGATCCAGCCGGGCCCGGCGTTCGGCGTCGCGGCCGACGAAGACGGTGCCGTCCTTGTCGACGTAGATCGCGGACGACATCGTCACCGATCCGTCGATCTCGACGACCTGCGTCCCTCTTCCGTGGATCGAGAGCACCCCCACCGTGCTGGAGGTACCGAAATCGATCGCCAGAACGTCCACCTGTCCCCCTCCCGGACCCGATGGCATCGTCTCACGCGATCATCAGGCGACCGGGGGCGGTCAGACGGCGGTGGAAATGGTCACGTCGTGATCGTCGAAATCGGCGACCACTCGCATCCGGCCGCCCAAGGCGACGATGTACCTGCGAAGGGTGTCCAATTCCATCTGGCTCGGATCGCCCTGCTCGAGCTGGCTGATTCGCGGCTGGCTCACTCCCATCCGCTTGGCGACCTCGGTCTGGCTCAGCCCGACGTCCTCGCGAAGTTTCGCCAGCCGAAAGCCGAGAATGTAGGCCTGCGTGGCTTCCCGTGCCTCGGCACGCGCGGCTTCGACGTCGCGGCCCGCCTCGCGATCCACTGCGAGCTTTTCGGCCTTGACCTCTTTCCATGACCGGCTCAATTCAGCTCCTCCAACGCGTCCAGATGCCGCCGATATCGCTCCTCGGCGATCGGGATGTTGATGTCGTACCACCGTTTCCAGTTTCCGGCCTTGTCACCGGCCACGAGCAACACGGCCTTCCGGACCGGATCGAAGACGAACAAGATCCTGATCTCTGAGCGCCCCGCCGACGCCGGGCGCAACTCTTTCAAGTTGTGCCTGCGCGAGCCACTGATCCGATCGACCAGTGGCCGCCCGAGCTGCGGTCCTTCACGAGCGAGCATGTCGATCGCCTCCTCGACCCGGTCCGCCGTCTCCGGATCTTCCCGGCACAGCGACCCGAACCAGCGATCCACTTCATCGTGAAGCTCGATCTCCCAAGTCATCAGCCGACCATAATGTAGACCTTATATCGATCTGGGCTCGAAGGCCAGGGTTCCCACGAAGGTGCGCTTCCGCCTTGGGACTTCAGTGAGTGTTCCGCCTCCAATCACGCGTGTCCCGCGCCCGATCACGCGTGTCGCCCATTCACGCACGCCTGGCTTCTGTGCGGAGAAAGCGAACTCGCGTGACCAGAGGCGCGACTCGCGTGATTGAAGGCGGAACACGCGTGATCAGACGGAGGACACGGCCCTGGAACGCGAAAGTGCCCGCCGCGGCAAAACCGCGACGGGCACTTCCGGACTACTTACCGAGGCTTACTCCGCCTCGGCTTCACCGCTCTCTTCGCTGGTGCCGGCACCGATGCTGACCGGCGGGGCGTCCGGGACCGACGAGGGTCGCGTTTCGCCGCGGAAGACGAAGTGCGCCTTGTCGTCCTTCTCGCCCTCTTCGTCGTTCCAGCCTTCGACGTCGACCAGGATGATCTGCCCGGCCTGGACCTCGCCGAACAGGATCTTCTCCGACAGCTGGTCCTCGATCTCGCGCTGGATCGTGCGACGCAGCGGCCGCGCGCCCAGCACCGGGTCGAAGCCGCGCTTGGCGAGCAGCGCCTTGGCCTTCGGTGTGAGCTCGAGGTCCATGTCCTTGGCCTTGAGCTGCTTCTCGACCCGGGCGATCATCAGATCGACCATCTGGATGATCTGATCCTTGGTCAGCTGGTGGAAGACGATGATGTCGTCGATCCGGTTCAGGAATTCGGGCCGGAAATGCTTCTTCATTTCCTCGTTGACCTTTTGCTTCATCTTCTCGTACCGGTTGGCGGTGTCGCCCCCGGACGAGAACCCGAGCGAGACGGACTTGGAGATGTCCGAGGTACCCAGGTTCGAGGTGAAGATGAGCACGGTGTTCTTGAAGTCGACCGTACGACCCTGGCCGTCGGTGAGACGGCCGTCTTCGAGGACCTGCAGGAGCGTGTTGTAGATCTCCTGGTGGGCCTTCTCGATCTCGTCGAACAGCACCACCGAGAACGGCTTGCGCCGCACCTTCTCGGTCAGCTGGCCGCCCTCTTCGTAGCCGACGTAGCCCGGAGGGGCACCGAAGAGCCGCGAAGCGGTGTAGCGGTCGTGGAACTCGCCCATGTCGATCTGGATGAGCGCGTCGTCCTCGCCGAACAGGAACGCCGCCAGCGCCTTGGACAGCTCGGTCTTACCGACACCGGACGGACCGGCGAAGATGAACGAACCGGAGGGGCGCTTCGGGTCCTTCAGGCCGGCGCGGGTACGGCGGATCGCCTGGGAGACGGCCTTGACCGCGTCCTCCTGGCCGATGATCCGCTTGTGCAGCTCGTCCTCCATACGGAGCAGACGCGTGGTCTCCTCCTCGGTGAGCTTGAACACCGGGATGCCGGTCCAGTTGGCGAGGACCTCGGCGATCTGCTCCTCGTCGACCTCGGCGACGACGTCGAGGTCGCCGTCCTTCCACTGCTTCTCCCGCTCGCCCTTCTGACCGAGGAGGGTCTTCTCCTCGTCGCGGAGGCGGGCGGCGCGCTCGAAGTCCTGCGCGTCTATCGCGGACTCCTTGTCCCTGCGCACGTCGGCGATCTTCTCGTCGAACTCGCGCAGGTCCGGCGGCGCGGTCATGCGGCGGATGCGCATCCGGGCGCCGGCCTCGTCGATCAGGTCGATCGCCTTGTCCGGGAGGAACCGGTCGTTGATGTAGCGGTCCGCCAGGGTGGCCGCCTGCACCAGCGCGCCGTCGGTGATCGAGACGCGGTGGTGCGCCTCGTACCGGTCGCGAAGGCCCTTGAGGATCTCGATCGTGTGCTCGAGCGACGGCTCGCCGACCTGGATCGGCTGGAAGCGGCGCTCCAGCGCGGCGTCCTTCTCGATGTACTTGCGGTACTCCTCGAGGGTGGTCGCACCGATCGTCTGCAGCTCACCGCGGGCCAGCATCGGCTTCAGGATCGACGCGGCGTCGATCGCGCCCTCGGCGGCACCCGCGCCGACGAGCGTGTGCAGCTCGTCGATGAACAGGATGATGTCGCCGCGGGTCTTGATCTCCTTGAGCACCTTCTTGAGGCGCTCTTCGAAGTCACCGCGGTACCGGGAACCGGCGACCAGGGAGCCGAGGTCGAGGGTGTAGAGCTGCTTGTCCTTCAGCGTCTCGGGCACCTCGCCCTTGACGATGTTCTGCGCGAGCCCTTCGACGACGGCGGTCTTGCCGACGCCGGGCTCACCGATCAGGACCGGGTTGTTCTTGGTGCGCCGCGACAGCACCTGCATGACCCGCTCGATCTCTTTGCCACGGCCGATGACCGGGTCGAGCTTGCCTTCGCGGGCCTGGACGGTCAGGTTGCGGCCGAACTGGTCGAGCACCAGCGACGACGACGGGGTGCCTTCACCGCGTCCGGAGCCGGTCTCGGTCGACTCCTTGCCACCCTGGTAGCCCGACAGCAGCTGCAGAACCTGCTGACGCACCCGGTTGAGGTCCGCGCCGAGCTTGACGAGCACCTGCGCGGCGACGCCTTCTCCTTCGCGGATCAGCCCGAGCAGGATGTGCTCGGTGCCGATGTAGTTGTGGCCGAGCTGCAGCGCTTCGCGCAGCGACAGCTCAAGCACCTTCTTGGCCCGCGGGGTGAAGGGGATGTGCCCGCTCGGGGCCTGCTGCCCCTGGCCGATGATCTCCTCGACCTGCTGGCGGACGCCCTCCAACGCGATGCCCAGCGATTCCAGCGCCTTGGCGGCGACACCTTCACCCTCGTGGATCAGACCCAGGAGGATGTGCTCGGTGCCGATGTAGTTGTGGTTGAGCATCCGGGCCTCTTCTTGGGCCAGGACGACCACCCGCCTCGCGCGGTCGGTGAACCTCTCAAACATGTGCACTCCCTCGACTGCTGCGACGGCGGCCCGTTTCCATCGTGCTTTCACCGCGATGGATTCAGCACCGTGAGACCACTCTAGTAGCCACGCGGTCGCGCTGGCGTACCACTACGGCTGATTGCGGCCCGTTCGCGCCCGTGCCGTTCTCCGGCCGTGCGCTGTTTCATCTTCCGGTTGCCCTGCACCTTTACGTCAAGCCCAACGTGCGAACACGCGCCCGGATTCCGCCGGATGCGCGTTGTCCGCTGAGCGCGAACACGCTCGGCGAACGGAGTCCGCCCAGTGGATGGACACCCGTCCGGAGTAGTCACGGACCGTATGTAAGGTTAGGCGTACCTAATGACGGGAGGCCGGTGTGTCGCATCCCCGTGTGCTCACGTCGTCCGAAGGCGGGCTCCGGGCCTCCTTCACGAGGCTGCCCGGGGACACCCGGATCCGCGGAGACGTGCCGTCGGACGAGCCGGGCTGGGTCCGCTGCGACGAACTGCTGGACGAACCGGCCCGTCTCGCGCGCTGGAGGGACCGGCTCGGCGGCTGGCTGGCCGAGGAGTACCCGGAAGCGTCCGAGATCCCCGAGCGGATCCCGGCGAGCTGGATCCTGTCCTGGTACCTGCACGTCCCGGCGTTCGCCGGCGCGATGCTGCTGCACCACGAACGCCGGGTCCCGGCGCTGGCCCCGTCCGCGCTGGCGTTCCGGATCGGCGGCGGCAGGCCGCACCCCGACTCGATCGCCGTCCTCGGCGGCGGGTTCCACTGCCTGCCGACCGATCCTGGCTCGGCGCGGCCGGGGGCCGTCGTCGTCCCGGACGAGCGAGCGCTGGCGACCGTGCTGCGCGGCAGGTTCGTCGCGCACGCGAGCCGGTTCATCGACGTCTACGGGCCGATGACGAGGCTCGGGCGGCGGCAACTGTGGGCGGCGGCCACGGACGCGCTCGACAACGCGCTGTGGTCGGCGGGACGGCTGGGCGGCTCCCCGGAGGCCGAGGGAGCCGGGGTCGCGGACGCCGCGCTGGTCCTCGAATCGCGGTTCCCGCCGCTGACGTCGGCGTCGAAGCTGACGCTGGCCCCGGGGGCCGAAGGCCGCCGGGAGTGGACGCGAAACCGCGAAAGCTGTTGTTACTCCTATCTACTGCCCGCGGAATCGGAATGCGGCGGCTGTCCGCGCATTCGTTAAGACATCCAGGCAGGATTCCGCCCGGAAGCGCCCAAAGCGCGTTCGAACGCCGTTGCGCCTTCCGCAACCGTCACTTCTTCGCCGTATACCTTCATGGAACGTGCCTGCTCGCCCATCGCGGCAGCGGAGGCGTAAACGGCTTCGGCCGCTTCGGGCGCGACGTCGACAGTGCGGCCTGTCGCGCGGGCGAGATCCCAGCCGTGGAAGACGAACTCGCCGAGCACCATGTCACCGACGATCGAGGCCGGCATCTCCGCCGTGCCGAGCGCCGTCATCCCCTGCCACGCCTCGGGCACCCCGAAGACCTCCACGAGCCGCGCGGTCTGCTTCCCGGCGGCGTCGAGCCAATCAGCGCCGACGAGGCCCGCCTCCGCCTCACCCGTGGCCACCTCGGGCGGCGGAACCTTGCGTCCGGCGGCTTCGAGCCAGGGCCCCCAGTAGAGAAGGTGGTTCAGCAGCGCGCGGACGTCGTACTCGGCGCACGGCGTGCGGGCGGCCAGTTCGGTCTCGCCGATCCCGCGCAGGATTCCGGCGAATTCCGCGGCGGCGGGGGCGATCAGGGCAGCGTGTTCGGGCATAGGGGCATGAGTTCACGGAAACGGCCGCGCTGTCTTGAAAAAACGCGACAGGTTCCGAGCTAGATTGAGCGGGTGAGCGGGCATCGGATCCCGGCGGGGATCGTCAACGCGCGGGAGGCGAGCGCGCGGTTCAGCCTCGTCCGCCATCCGCCCGGACCCGGACTGCGACCGTTCGTCGACCACCACTGGGTGCTGCGCTGGGACCTGGGCGGCCGTCCGCCCCACGACCAGGTGGTCCTGCCCAATCTCGCGGTCAACGTGACGTTCTTCCGCGACGCGGCGGGCGCGTTCGGACCGGGGAAACGACCTTTTCACTACGTAGTCGAGGGCACGGACCACGGTATCGGCGTGCGATTCCGGCCCGGGGCTTTCCGGACATTCCTCACCGGTCCGGTCTCGATGATCTCCGGCGGTTCTGTTCCGCTCACCGATCTCTTCCCCGGCGCCGGACCGGTGACGGAATCGGTACGGAATGCGACGGACGACTTCGAAATGATCCGCCGGTGCGAGGAACTGCTCCTCGGGAAACACCCCGTGCTCACCGCCGCGGCCCGGACGGCCATCGGAGCGGTGGAAACAATCGCGGCCGAACCGGCCATAACCAGGGTCGGCGAGCTGTCAAGCCGAACGGGTCTGTCTCGGCGAAGCCTGCAACGCCTGTTCACCGAACACGTCGGCACCGCCCCCAAATGGGCGATTCAGGTATACCGATTGAACGAAGCGGCGGCACGGATCGCTGCCGCGGAACAGCCCGACTACGCGGAACTGGCGTTCACGCTGGGCTATAGCGACCAAGCGCACTTCATCCGGGATTTCCGCTCCGTGACCGGATGGGCGCCCACGGAGTACGCCCGCTTGAACCGTGTACAAGAACAAGAAAGCCGCCGGGAACAGTTTCCCGGCGGCCGTCAGGTCTGAAAGACCTCAGTTCTTCTTGTGGTAGGCCTCCACGACCTCGGACGGGATACGTCCACGGTCGGAAACCTGGAAGCCGTTCTTGCGGGCCCAGGCGCGAATGGCCTGGTTCTGCTCGCGGTCCACGGTCGCGGGGCGGGCGGCGGCCTTCACGCCGGCGACCGGACGAATGGCGGTGCGCTTACGGCCACCCGCGCGACGGGCGTGCTCCACATACTGGGCCAGGGCGTCGCGAAGCTCTTCCGCGTTTTCCGCGGAAAGGTCGATCTGGTAGCTCACACCGTCCAAACCGAACTCGACGGTCTCTTCCGCCTCTGTGCCATCGAGGTCATCGACGAGCGAGACGAGCACCTTCTGTGCCATCTGTTTCCTCCTGCTGGGGGCTTACACGAATGATCTGGTACGGGGCATGCCCCGGACAGAAGACTTTGTCTAGCGACATTAATACCCGCTACCGAGACATAACGCAAATCTTGTTTACGAGAACGATCGAGGTATCTGTCACGCGGACGGGTTATTCCGGTCGGACGAGCGGGAACAGGATGGTCTCCCGGATACCAAGGCCGGTCAGCGCCATCAGCAACCTGTCGATCCCCATTCCGACACCACCGCTCGGCGGCATTCCGTACTCCAGCGCACGGAGGAAATCCTCATCCAGGTTCATGGCCTCACTATCACCCTGCGCACCCAGCCGAGCCTGTTCCACCAGACGCTGACGCTCTACCACGGGATCGACCAGCTCGGAGTATCCCGTGGCGAGTTCGAATCCGCGCACGTACAGATCCCACTTCTCGGCAACCCCGGCCTTGCTGCGATGTTGCCTGGTCAGCGGGGATGTCTCGACCGGAAAATCACGGACAAAAGTAGGTTCGTGGAGATGATCGCCGACGAGATGTTCCCAAAGTTCTTCGATGAGTTTGCCGTGGCCTAACTTTGGGTCGAGCTCCAGGCCTCGCGCTTCGGCATAGGAACGCAGCTTGTCCGCCGATGTCTCGGGAGTGACCTCTTCCGACAACGCCTCGGACAACGACTCGTACATTCCGAGTGTGGTCCACTCGCCGGACAGGTCGTACTCCGAACCGTCGGCGAGAGTGGCCACCTGGGTACCGAGAACGTTCTGCGCCGCCTCCTGGATGAGCTGACGCGTCATCACCGCGTTGGAGTCATAGGTCGCATACGCTTCGTAGTACTCCAGCATGGCGAACTCGGGCGAGTGGGACGAGTCGCTGCCCTCGTTCCGGAAGTTCCGGTTGATCTCGAAGACCTTCTCGATACCGCCTACCACGCAACGCTTGAGGTAGAGCTCGGGAGCGATCCTCAGGTACAGATCGAGGTCGAAGGCATTCGAATGCGTGACGAATGGCCGCGCCGCCGCACCGCCGTGCAGCGTTTGCAGCATCGGGGTCTCGACCTCGAGGAATCCTCGACCGTGAAACGAGTCACGCAG
Organism: Amycolatopsis speibonae; assembly: GCF_042647925.1. Classification (NCBI taxonomy): domain Bacteria; kingdom Bacillati; phylum Actinomycetota; class Actinomycetes; order Pseudonocardiales; family Pseudonocardiaceae; genus Amycolatopsis; species Amycolatopsis speibonae. Next base: position 38,496 of record NZ_JBHRWK010000020.1, on the reverse strand, counting down.
GGAACGCAGCACACCGGCGCGGGTACGGACCACGTCCCGGGCCTTGGGACGCACGATCAGATCGACATAACGCTGCCGGATCCGCGTTTCCTCGGCCAGCTCTTTGTACATCACCGGCAACGGACGCAATGCTTTCGACGTGATCCGCCAGGAGTCGGCCATCACGGAAAGCTCACCGCGCTTGGACGTGATGACCTCGCCTTCGACGAATACGTGATCACCGAGATCGACATCGGACTTCCACGCCGCGAGTGCCTCCGCGCCCACCTTCGCGAGGCTGATCATCGCCTGCAACTCGGTGCCGTCGCCTTCACGAAGACTCGCGAAACACAGTTTGCCGGTATTGCGCATGAACATGACCCGGCCGGTGACGCCCACGATCTCGCCGGTGGCCGTGTCGACAGGAAGGTCGGAATGCTTCGCCCGCACTTCGGCCAGCGAGTGCGTCCGGGGCACCTCGACCGGATACGGATCGATACCCTCCGCGATTATCCGGTCGCGCTTGTCCCGGCGCACCCGCATCTGTTCCGGCAGGTCTTCGTCGGGGCTCACGCCCTCGGATGCGGGGATTTCAGTCATGCGCACAGCGTACGAACCCGCCCCTTCCCTACGCCAACCGGATTACCTTTCCGCATCCGGGCCGTCGGGTTTTCTCTCCATTAACCTGGATCGTGTGAACTCATCCACTCCCGGCATCGAACCCGAACTGCACGCACGCCGCGCCGCCTCGTTCGGCGCGGAGGCCGCCGCCTATGGCGCGCACCGGCCCGACTATCCGGAAAAGGCACTGGCCTGGGCGCTGGCAGGCGCGAAGGGAACACCGGAACGAGTCCTCGACCTCGCGGCGGGAACCGGCAAGGTCAGCGAGGGCCTGCTCGCGCTGGGCGTCACGGTCACCGCGGTCGAACCGGACGCCAAAATGCTCGAAGAACTCACCAAGACACTCCCCGCCGTCGCCCCGCTCATCGGGACGGCCGAGCGGATCCCGCTGCCGGACGACTCCGTGGACGCCGTGGTCGCGGGCCAGGCCTTCCACTGGTTCGATCTCGACCGGGCCTACCCGGAGATCGCCAGGGTGCTGAAACCAGGCGGAGTCGTCGCCGCCCTGTGGAACCACGACGACGAATCGGCGGGCTGGCTGGTGGAGCTGAACACGCTGATCAAGACCTCGGTGAGCAGGCGCTGGCTGAACGACTACCGGTCGCTGCTCGAACACGAGGCCTTCGAGCCGTTCGAGAAGAAGACTTTCGGTCACAAACAACCCAGGACGGCGGAATCGCTGGTGGCGACTTTCGCCACCCATTCGCACATGCTGGTGGCCACGCCGGAAGAACGTGAAGCCAAACTTCGCACGGCGCGGGAATTCCTCGACCGGAACCCGGAAACCGCCTCGGGGGAATTCGACCTGCCGATCACCACCACGGTCTTCCGGGCCCGCAAGCGGTGACCGACTGGGGTCTGCCCGGGGCAGGATGCCGTGACTCGCGTGATCGGTGTTCGATCACGGACGTGACGTGGCGTGGTTGCGTTCGTAGACCAGCCGCAGGCCCAGCAGCGTCAGATCCGGCACGTGCTCGGTGATCGTCTCCGACTCCTCCAGCACGAGCGGCGCCAGGCCGCCGGTCGCGATCACCGCGACCGGGTCCACCCCGCCCGGTGACAGCTCGCGTTTGATCCGTTTCACCAGGCCGTCGACCTGGCCGGCGAACCCGTAGAGGATGCCGGACTGCAGGCATTCCACGGTGTTCTTCCCGATCACCGACCGGGGCGGCACCAGCTCCACCTTGCGCAGCGCCGCGGCCCGTGCGGCCAGGGCGTCGACCGAGATCTCGATGCCGGGCGCGAACGCGCCGCCGAGGAACTCGCCCTTGGCGGAGATGGCGTCCACATTGGTCGAAGTGCCGAAATCCACCACCACGCAGGCGGTGGTGGGGTGCAGATGGTGCGCGGCCAGGGTGTTCACCAGCCTGTCCGCGCCCACCTCCTTGGGGTTGTCGACCAGGAGCGGCACACCGGTGCGCACCCCCGGCTCGATGACGATCTTCGGCAGCCTGCCGTAGTACCGCGAAAGCATGACGCGCAGTTCCCGCAGTACGGCGGGAACCGTCGACAGCGCGCTGATCCCGGTGACCGCGTCGGCGTGCGGGCCGAGGAGCCCGCGCATGGTGAGCGCGAGCTCGTCGGCGGTGATCCGCGCGTCGGTGCGCATGCGCCAGTCTCCGGCCAGCTCATGGCCGGAGTAGAGGCCCAGCACGATATTGGTGTTGCCGACGTCGACCGTGAGCAGCAAGGACTCAGCTTTCGGCGTGCAGCAGCGCGTCGAGACGGCGGGCGTCGGCGGTTTCGGCGACCGGGAAGGTCATCGTGTCGTCGTCGGCCAGCGTCACGGTGCCGCTCAACAGTCCGGACCCCTCGGGCGCGTGCCCGGGGTTGCCGCCCTTCTCGACGATCCGGTTGTCCGCGTCGACGAAGACGACCCGCGGCCGGAACGCGGCCGCCTCGGCGTTCTCCATCTGCGCGTACGAAATCAGGATCACCAGGTCACCGGGGTGCACCAGATGCGCCGCGGCGCCGTTGATGCCGAGCACCCCGCTGCCGCGTTCGCCGGCGATCACGTAGGTCTCGAGCCGCGCGCCGTTGGTGACGTCCACAATGGACACCTGTTCGCCCGGCAGCAGATCCGCCGCGTCCATCAGGTCCTCGTCGACGGTCACCGAGCCGACGTAGTGCAGATCCGCCTGGGTCACGGTCGCCCGGTGGATCTTCGATTTCAGCATGGTGCGGTACATCGTGGACTCTCCCTATTCCCCTGCGTCCAGCGCGTGTTCCGGATGGTCCGCGGCAGCACCGAGCACCACACCGACGTTGTCGATCAGCCGGGTACTCCCCACCCGGGCCGCGATCAGCAACCGCGCTTCACCGTCGACGGGCGCGGGCCCGAGGTCGGTTCCCCTCAATTCCAGATAGTCGATCTCGACCGCGGGACGCGCGGCGAGGGTCTGCCTGGCGGTCGCCAGCACGGCTTCCGCGCCGTCGCGTCCGACGAAGGCACCCGCGGTGAGTGCCGCCGACAACACGATCGCGTCCTCGCGCTGTTCAGGGGTCAGGTAGACGTTGCGCGAGGACAACGCCAGCCCGTCGCGTTCCCTGACCGTCGGCACCCCGATGACCCGGGTTTCGAAGTTCAGGTCACGCACCATCTTCTTGATCAGCACCAGCTGCTGGTAGTCCTTCTCCCCGAAGAAGGCGTAGTCCGGCCGCACGATGTTGAACAGTTTCGCCACCACGGTCAGCACGCCGGCGAAATGCCCCGGCCGGACCGCCCCTTCCAGCTCGTCGCCGAGCTCGCCGGGGTGCACCGTGACGGTGGCACCGTCGGGATACAGATCCGACGCCTTGGGCAGGAAGCCCAGCTCGACGCCGTCCTCCTTCAGCACCTCGAGGTCCTTGTCCAGCGGACGCGGGTACGCCTCGAAGTCCTCGCCCTCCCCGAACTGCAGGGGGTTCACGAAGATCGACGTCGCGACGACGGTGTTCGGCAGGCGCTTCGCCCGGCGGATCAGCTCGCGGTGCCCCGCGTGCAGGGCGCCCATCGTGGGTACCAGCGCGACCTTGCGACCGACCCCGTGCAGGGCCCGCGTCACCTGGCTGACCTGCTCCGGCGGCTGGAAGGTGTGCAGCGTGCCTCGGGCGAATTTCGGTGTGCTCACTGGTTTTGCTGCCCTTCGGCGGGATCTGCGGGGTCTGCGGGATCACTGAGGAGTTCGGTGAGTTCGGCGGCGGCCGAGGCGTCCAGGAGCCCGGCGGCGTCGCCGCGCGCCAGCGTGCGCTTGGCCAGCGCTCGATAGCTCGGGGCGATGTCGGGGCCACGTTCCGCCAGCACCGCGAGGTGCTTACGCACGGTGCCGAGATCACCACGGGCCACCGGCCCGGTCAGCGCCCGGTCCCCGTGCCGCAGAACATTATCCAACGCCGCCGACAACAACGGAGCCACCAGGCGTTCGGGCTGGGCGATTCCCGCCTCCCGCAACAGTTCCGCGCAGTCGGCGACCAGTGTCATCAGGTGGTTCGCGCCATGCGCCAACGCCGCGTGATAGAGCGCTCGCGCTTCGTCAGGGACCCGGACGGGCTCCGCGCCCATCTCCACGGTCAGCGCTTCGCCGACGTTCCACGCCGCTTCGTCACCCTCTGTGGCTGTGACGCCGACGCTGCACGCGGCCAGTCTGTCGAGGTCTTCGGAGCGGCCGGTGAAGGTCATCACGGGGTGCAGGGCCAGCGGCAGCGCCCCGGCCTCGGCGGCGGGCGCGAGGACGTCGATGCCGTGTGCCCCGGAGGTGTGCACGACGATCTGACCCGGGCGCAGCGAGCCGGTGGCGACGAAACCGCGCACCATCCCGGCGAGCGCGTCGTCGGGCAGGGCCAGCAGGACCAGGTCGGCGCGGCGGGCGACCTCGTCGGGCGGCAGGAGGGGCACGTCGGGGAGCAGTTGCTCCGCCCGGCGCACCGAAGCGTGGGAAAGACCCGACGCGGCGACGACGGTGTGCCCGGCCCTGGTGAGGGCGGCGCCGACGACGCTGCCGACCCGGCCGGCGGACACGACGCCCACGGCCAGGCGAGCGGGCCTCATCATGGCGTGCGCCAGTGGACGCTCATGGTCGAAAACTCCTCAACTCGTTCCAGTCCCGCTCGGCGGTCGCGGGTACCGGACGACGGCGCGAGGGTAACCCTCAGGCACGCGTCTGAAACGGCCCCCGTGACCAGCTTCACCTGTTCGAAGTCACCCTCGCGGGGCACCGTCGGCCAGCCTCACGGCCTCGGCACGCGAGGTCTTGAGCACCTGCAGTAGTTCACGCTGCCGCTGTTTCGCCTCGTCGGTGAGCTTCCGGCCGCGTCTCAGGAAGGCGAGCTCGGTCACGCTGGCCTGGTAGCGGCCGACGGCCTTCGCCGCGTCCCGGCCCGACTGCTTCCGCGCCTGTTTCCGCCACGACCGCCGTCCGGACAGGCTGGCCAGCAGCGGCACCTCCGACGGCGCGATCCAGCGCGCGTCGACCATCATCGGCAACGCGGCCGCGACGATCCGCTGCTCGCGGCGGCGCTGCATGAGCACCACCGAGAAGACCCCGATGAACAGCGGCACCATGATCAGGAAGTAGACGTTCAGGAAGGTCTTCGCACCACCGAGCAGCGCGGCGCCGTTCCACAGCGCGTGCAGCAGCACGGCGACGATGTAGCCGCCGATCGGCGCCAGGATCCGCAGCGAGCGGACCTTGGTGCTCGCGGCGACACCCAGCCCGATCCCGGTCATCACGGCGAACAGCGGATGCGTGAACGGCGAAAGCACGCCGCGCAGGAAGAACGCCGCGAGCACACCGGCGCTCGTGCCGTCCCCGAAGCCGTGCTCGGCGAAGGCGCGGCCGAAGTAGTAGATGTTCTCGGTGAAGGCGAACCCCGCCGCGGTGAACCCGGCGTAGACGATCCCGTCGACGACGCCGTCGAACTCGCTCGGGCGGCGCCACCACAGCAACAGGATGAAGGCGGCCTTCGCGGCCTCTTCGACCAGCGGCGCCGAGATCAGGCCGCTGATCTTGCCGCCTCCGCCGCTGCCGAGCAGCAGGTCACCGACGGCCTCGGCACCGCTGTTGAGCAGCAGGGCGATGATCGTCGCGACGCACGCGCCCCAGACGAAGGACAGCAGCAGGAGGTTCGGCGGTTCCGGTTCCCAGCGGTCGACCCACAGGAACGCGGTGACCACCACGGCGACCGGGACGAGCGCCGCGAGCACACCGATCGTCACCGCGGGCAGGCCGACCTTCTCGGTCACCGTGCCGAAGACGAACAGCCCGCACAGCGCGACGGCGATCAGCCCGAGCACCGGCAGCAGCACGGTGATCGACCGAGACCGGCGGGCCCGGTCGGGACCGGGCGCCGGGGAGGAAGGCTCGCTCACAGCGGGTCACCCTACCGTCGGTACGGGGTCAGTCTTCGGCACGCCGCCTGCGCCGCGGAGTGGACTCGTTCGCGCCGTTGGCGGCGAGCAGGTCCATCACCGACCGGCCGGAAGCGTGGGAGCCGGCGGCGGGAGTCTCCGGACGGCTGTGCGAAGACCCGTTACGGGACGGCGCTTCGTCCTCCGGCTTCGCCCGCCTGCCGCCGTGACGGCCGCCCGCGGATTCGGTGCTCTGCCAGGCCGGGGGATCCCCGTCCGGACGGCGGCGACGGCCACCTCCGGTGGGCTCCGGGACGTTCGGGGCCGGGGTGATCGAGACCGAGGAGTCCTCCGCGGCCCGGCGACGGCGTCCGCCGCTCCCGTTCTGCGTCAAGCGGACCTCTTCGGGCAGCGTCGGGTTGACCGCGGACGGCTCCTCGACGGGCGGACTGTGCCGCGACGGCGCCTCGGCGGCCGGACGGCGCACCGGTTCGGGCTCCGGCGGCCGCACGGGCTCGGCACGGCGAGGCGGCTCGGACACGATCGGGATCGACAGCGGGGTCGGGGGCTCCGGGTCTCGACGCGGCTCGGGGCGCGGCAACGACGCAGACTGCTGGGGCTGAGGCTTGGGCTGGGGCGGCGGTGTGGGGCGCAGCCGGTCCTGGAAGTCGTCCTTCCTGGGGAACGCGGCGCTCAGGTCGGAGACCGGGCGTTCCTGCGTCCAGGACGGCTTCCACTCGCCGGTGGCCTCCATCGGCTCCGCCGGAGCGGCGGGCTTGTTCGTGGGCGGCGGCGTGCCACCGGCCGGGCGGGACCGTTCGACCGGCTTCATCCCGGGCCTGGTCATGCCGAGCTCGCGATTCGGCCGGGGACGGTCCGGCTCGACCTTCTTGACCGGCTTCGCCTGCGCGGCGGGCTTCACCGGCGGCGTCTGCGTCCGGGTCGGCTCCTCCGGGCGCGTGGCGGGAGGACGTTGCACGGTGCCCGCGTCGAGGCGCTGCTGCAGCGAGGGCTGCTGCTGCTGTTGCTGCGGACGGCGCTGCGGTTCGGGGCGCTGGGGTTCCGGACGCTGCGGTTCGGGGCGCTGCGGTTCAGGGCGCTGGGGCTGCCGGGCGATGGTGGGCATCGACGGCTGCGAGACCTCGGCGCGCGAGACGCCCGGCATCGACGGGCGGGACACCTCGGCCGGGGTCACCGGCGGCGGGGTCTTGCGTTTGGCGTCGACCCTCGGCATCGGCCGGGAGATCTCGGCGGGCGACATGCCGGGGTTGGACATCTCGAGCCGCTCGCGACGGGCGGCCTCGGCGGCGAGCGCCTCCGCCGCCTTCGAGGCGCGGGCGTCCGCCTTGCGCATGCTGCGGCGGGTCGATTCGTCGGCGGGCTTCGGCCGGGGGACCTGATTGTTCTGGCCGTATCCGTTGGCGCCGTTGGCCTGGCCGTTCGCCGGCTTGCGGCGGGCGGCGGGCGGGGTTCCGGCCCGCGCGGCGGCGGGTTCGAGGACTCGGTCGATCATCTCGGTCGGGCGCTCGCGCTCGCGTTCGCGCTCGTCGACGTCGATCGTGGTGCTCTTGGCCGCCATCAGCTGGGGTTTGCCGTTGCCGTTCTCGGACCCCGCGCTCATCAGCTGTTTGTTGTCGAGGGACCGCATCCGGGTGGCCTGCGCGGTGAGCGCGACGCGTTCGAGGAGGACCTCACCACCGCCGAAGAGCGACTGGAGGCTCTCGCGCAGAGCGCTCACCTCGGCTCTGAGCGCTTCGAGCTCATCCTGGGAGCGGCTGTCGGCGGCCTGCCTGTTCTCCGCTTCCATCTCCAGCTCGAACTCGCGGCGGGCGGAGATCTCGCGTTCCAGTTCCAGCTCGTAGACGGCTTGCGCCTCGGCGACGGCGTCCTCGCTGTGGGAAACGTGCTTTCGATAGCGGACCGCCAGGAACGCGCCGATCAAGGCGGCCCACAGCGCCGCGACGATGCCCAGCCGCAAGAAGCGGAGGTCGTCGGAAAGCACCAATGCGAGAGTCGCGCCGACGGCGAGAACCAAGCCGACGACAAGCCACGGCCTACCCGCAAGGCGGCCGCGCGAGTCGTCACCCACCCCGGTCATGCCCAACACCGTACCTTCTAGTAATCCGAACGAGACCTAGTCGGTACTTCGAGCGGTGCCTCTCGAGCGTTAACCGGTCGGCTTCCGATCGCGGTCCCGATCGCTGCCCTCGGGGGTCCGGCAGCAGTGTTCGAGCCACAAAGCCGCAGCTACCAGCGCCACCGAGCTGACGATCCCGACCGTCGCCGACCGGAGATCACCGGTCGCCGCGAGGAGTTCGTCACGTCGCGGAAAAAGATACGCGAAAGCCGCCAGCCAGACACCCGTCATGACGGATCCGGCGAGCGAAGAGGCCTTGGCGAGGGCCACCGATCGGGCGACTGAGATCGCGGACAGCACCCGGCCCTCCTTGATCCGCGAACGGACGATGAAGGCGAGCACGACCTCGCAGAGCGCGAGGACGAGCAGCGTGATTCCGGCGAACAGCGGAAGCGCGGGAATGGATCCGTAGGCGACCTGGAAGAGCAGATAGGCCAGGACCAAACCCAGGAGGCCGGCCACCGCCAGCTCGCGTGGCCGGGTGAAGTGCATGGTCCAACGCTACCTGGCAGGCTTGACTCTCCACCAACTGGAGAGTCGACGATGAAGCATATGGGCACCGCAGCGGTTTTCACCATCGGGGAGCTGGCCAAACGGACCGGCCTGCCGGTGAAGACCATCCGCTTCTACTCCGACGAAGGGCTCCTCCCGCCGACCGACCGCACCGATTCCGGCTACCGCCTCTACGACGCCACCGCGATGGCGCGCCTGGAGCTGGTCCGGACGCTGCGGGAGCTCGGGCTGGGGCTCGCGGACGTGGAGCGGGCGCTGACCAGGGAAGCGACCATCGGGGACCTCGCGGTCCAGCACGTCGCCGCCCTGGACGAGCAGATCCGGCGGCTGGAGCTGCGCCGAGCGGTCCTGCGAGCGGTGGCCAAACGGGACTCACCACTGGAGGAGGTCGAACTGATGAACAAACTCGCGTCGATGTCGGACGAAGACCGCAAACGCTTGCTCGACGAGTTCTGGGCGGACATGGTCGAAGGGCTCGAACTGGATCCGGAGTTCTACGAGCGGATGCGCTCGGCGAAACCGGAACTGCCCGACGACCCGACGCCCGAGCAGCTGGAGGCGTGGATCGAGTTCGCCGAGCTCGTGCAGGACGAGGAGTTCCGCGCGTCGATCCGCCGGATGAGCGAGTGGCACTCGCAGCTGAGGAAGCAGGACGGGGCGGACTTCGGCGAGAAGCAGCAGGAGCTGTGGATGGCGTGGAGCGCGAAGGCGTCCGAAGCGCTCGAAGCCGGCCTCGCGCCGGACTCGCCCGAAGGCCGGGAACTGGCGGAGACGATCTTCGCGCAGTCTTCGCGGAACGGGCGGGACCCGGCCGATCCGGCCTGGCGGAAGCGGCTGGCCGACGGGATGGCGATCAGCTACGACCCGCGCGCCGAGCGGTACTGGTTCCTGCTGGGGAAGATGAACGGCTGGCCGTCGTTCCCCTCGCAGATGCCGCAGGCCGAGTGGGTCGTCGCCGCCCTGCGCTCCGCGCTGGGGTAGCGAGGGACCTTTGCTATCGCCCCGCACCTCCCGCGCGTTTCGCCCTCCGGATGCGGTGGTTCTTGGCGCGAACTACCGCGTGAGGACTAACGCGGGCGACCGGGTTGGGGAGGGCGTCGGTCGAGTGGGTCGTGAGTGGCAAGTGTCGTTCTAACCCCACTTGCCACTCACGACCACCTGTACCGACACGTCACCTGCCCCTTTCGCGACATTCCACCCGGCTCGCGGGACACGACCCTGGGTCCTGCAGGACTCGTTTAGTCCTCTGGATGCGGTAGTTCGCGCCACGAACCACCGCATCCAGAGGACTAAACGCGGAAGGTCAGGCGAGGACGAAGGAAGTCAAGCGGACGGAGTCGCGGTCCGAAGCGGGGCGGGCGGCGAGAAGGTCGGCGACGGGACCGTGGCCGGGGAGCACCGCGGCGGGCTCGATCTCCAGCCAGGGGATCAGCACGCTCGCGCGCTCCGGCGTGCCGGGATGAGGAAGCAGCAACTGGGGGTCGTCGGAGCGCACCCCGTCCACGGTCACTATGTCGACATCCAGCGTGCGCGGCCCCCACCGGACCTCGCGCACGCGTTCGGCGGCCTGCTCGGCCGCCTGCCCGGTGCGCAGCCAGTCCCAGTGATCACGCGCCGGGTCGTCCACCAGGACGACGGCGTTGAGGAAATCCGGCTGGTCCTCGACACCCCACGCCTTCGTCTCGTAGACGGACGACACCGCGACGACCGCGGGCCGCACGGCGTCGACGGCGGACTGGAGGAAGGCGAGCCGGTCCCCCAGGTTCGAACCGAGCGAAAGCAGCGCGCGGCTCATCGCTCCCGCCGCACCGTGACCGCGACGTCGTCGAAATTCAGCGGGATCGGCGCGGACGGCTTGTGCACCGTCACCTCGACGGCGGTCAGCCGCTCGTCGCGCAGCACCTCGTCGGCGATCTTCCCGGCGACGCTCTCGATGAGGTCGTACGGCTCGCCCGCCACGATCCCGGCGGCGAGCTCGGCGAGTTCGCCGTAGTGCAGCGTCTTGGTCAGGTCGTCGGACGCGGCGGCCGGGCCGAGGTCCAGCCACACCACGATGTCGACGACGAACTCCTGCCCGTCGCGCTTCTCGTGGTCGAAGACCCCGTGCCTGCCGAAGACCCTCAACCCGGTCAACGTGATCCGGTCAGACAACAGGACTCCCCTTCCGCCAAGCCGCCGCGACGGTCACGGCGTCGATACTCGCGCCGACCTCGTGCACCCGCACTCCCCACGCGCCCGCCGTGGCGGCGAGCGCGGACACGGCCGCGGTCGCGTTCTCACGGCCGTCCGGCGGGGCGGGTTTTCCGTCCTTTCCGGACAGGAGGCGGCCGAGGAACCGTTTGCGCGAGGCGCCGACGAGAACCGGGAACCCCAGTGACAGAAAGGAATCGAGGCCGTTCAACAGCGCCCAGTCGTGCTCGGCGTCCTTCGCGAAACCGAGCCCGGGGTCGAGCACGATCGCGCGGGCGTCGACACCGGCGGCGACGGCTTCGTCCACTCGGGACAGCAGTTCGGCACGCACCTCCGCGACGACGTCCTCATAGGACGCCAGCGCGTTCATGTCCTTGCTGTGCCCGCGCCAGTGCATCAGCACATACGGGACACCGGTCTCGGCGGCGACCTTCGCCATGTTCGGGTCGGCCAGCCCGCCGGAGACGTCGTTGATGACGGACGCGCCCGCCTCGACGGCGGCGAGAGCGACCTCGGCGCGAGTGGTGTCCACCGACATCGCGACACCGTCGGCGGCGAGTGAGCGGATCACTGGCATGACCCGGGAAATCTCGGTTTCGGCGTCCACTCGGGACGCTCCGGGACGGGTCGACTCCCCGCCGACGTCGATCAGGTCCGCGCCGCGCGCCCACATCTCGTGCGCGTGCTCCAGCGCCTGCTCGACGCCGAGGTAGCGGCCACCGTCCGAGAAGGAATCGGGCGTGACGTTGAGGATGCCCATCACCGCGCAGCGGCCGGGCCGGGGCAGGGCGGTCATCGACGGCCCTTGATCAGGTCCAGCGCCTCCGCCCGCGAGGACGCCGAAGACTGCAGCAGACCGCGCACGGCCGACGTCGTCGTCCGGGCGCCGGGCTTGCGGATGCCGCGCATGGCCATGCAGAGATGCTCGGCCTCGACCACGACGATCACGCCGCGGGGCTTGAGCTTGCGTACGAGTGCGTCGGCGACCTGGGACGTGATGCGCTCCTGGACCTGCGGGCGCTTGGCGTAGAGGTCGACGAGGCGGGCCAGTTTGGAGAGGCCGGTGACCTTGCCGTGGCTGTTCGGGATGTAGCCGACGTGGGCGACACCGTGGAAGGACAGCAGATGGTGTTCACAGGTGCTGAACATCGGGATGTCCGTCACGAGGACGAGTTCTTCGTGCGCCTCGTCGAACGTGCGGTCCAGGACGTGGTCCGGCTCGGTGTAGAGCCCGGCGAACATTTCCCGGTAAGCGCGAGCGACCCGGGCCGGGGTCTCCAAGAGACCGTCCCGGTCCGGGTCCTCACCACAGGCGAGCAGGAGTTCGCGTACGGCTTTCTCGGCCCGGTCTTGGTCGAAGACCGGGCTTTCGCCGTTAACGCTTGGTGTCGTCCTGTCCGTCGTCACGCCGTTGCTGTCCTTCGTCCTGCTGACCGCCAGGCTGGCCCGGCTCGCCGCCGAACCAGGTGTCACGCGGGCGATCTTCGGCGGGACGCCAGGGCTGGTTCGGCTGTCCGCCCGGCTGGGTCGCCGGGGTCCATCCGGGAGGAGCCCCGTAGTTCGGCGGGCCGCCAACGGGCCCACCCTGGTAACCGCCTGCCGGACCGCCCGGCTGCTGCCCACCATATGCCTGGGGCCAGTGGCCGGTGCCGTTCGGCCCACCGTTCGGGCGGCCGCCGTTGGGGTAGGCGCCCGGCTGCGGCGGAGCGTAGGGGTTGGCGTTCGGGTCCGGCGGCGGGACCGGGGCCGCGTACGGCGGGCCACCGGGAAGGTCGCCGCCACCCTGCGCGGTACCGACCGGGGTCGGCGCCGGCTGCAGGACCGGCTGCTCCTTCTTCTCCTCCGGCGGGGGCCAGGGCTCGCCGCGCTCCATCGCCAGCTCGCCGGGGGTCTTGATCGGCGGCTTGTCGGACGGCTTCCGGTCACCGAACTCGTTGAAGATGGTGATGTGCGGGCGCTTCTCGACGGTCGCGAAGATCCGCTCGAGGTCCTTGCGGGTCAGCGTCTCCTTCTCGAGGAGCTCGATGACCAGCTCGTCCAGCACGTCACGGTAGGTGCTCAGCACGTGCCACGCCTCGGTGTGCGCGGTCTCGATGAGCTTGCGCACCTCCTCGTCGATCTCGTGCGCGACCTCCAGCGAGTAGTCCGCCTGGCGGCCCGCCGAGCGGCCGAGGAACGGGTCGCCCTGCTCCTGGCCGTACTTGACGGCGCCGAGCCGGGCGCTCATGCCGTATTCGGTGACCATCGCGCGGGCGATCTTGGTCGCCTGCTCGATGTCGGAAGAAGCACCGGTGGTGGGCTCGTGGAAGACGAGCTCCTCCGCCGTCCGGCCGCCCATCGCGAAGACCAGGCGCCCGATCATCTCCGAGCGGGTCATCAACTCCTTGTCGTCCTCCGGGACGAGCAGGGCGTGACCGCCGGTGCGCCCGCGCGGCAGGATCGTCAGCTTGTAGACCGGCTCGATGTCCGGCATCGCCCACGCGGCGAGCGCGTGCCCGCCCTCGTGGTAGGCCGTGATCTTCTTCTCCTTCTCGGAGATGATCCGGCTCTTGCGGGCGGGGCCGCCGACGACGCGGTCGACCGACTCCTCCAGCGCGGCGTCGTTGATCACGTGCCCGTTCTGGCGGGCGGTGAGCAGCGCGGCCTCGTTGAGCACGTTCGCCAGGTCGGCGCCGGACATGCCGACGGTCCGCTTGGCGAGGCTGCTCAGGTCGGTGCCCTGCGCGATGGGCTTGCCCTTGGCGTGCACCTCGAGGATCGCCTTGCGGCCGCGCATGTCCGGTGCGGACACCGGGATCTGGCGGTCGAACCGGCCGGGACGCAGCAGCGCCGGGTCGAGGATGTCGGGACGGTTGGTCGCGGCGATCAGGATGATGCCGCCGCGCGCGTCGAAGCCGTCCATCTCGACGAGGAGCTGGTTCAGCGTCTGCTCACGTTCGTCGTGGCCGCCGCCGAGGCCGGCGCCGCGCTGGCGGCCGACCGCGTCGATCTCGTCGACGAAGATGATGCAGGGCGCGTTCTGCTTGGCCTGCTCGAACAGGTCGCGGACCCGCGAGGCGCCGACACCGACGAACATCTCGACGAAGTCCGAACCGGAGATCGTGTAGAACGGCACGCCCGCCTCGCCGGCGACGGCTCGCGCGAGCAGCGTCTTACCGGTACCGGGCGGCCCGTAGAGCAGTACGCCCTTGGGGATCTTCGCGCCGAGAGCCTGATATCGCGCCGGGTTCTGCAGGAAGTCCTTGATCTCGTACAGCTCTTCGACGGCCTCGTCGGCGCCCGCGACGTCCCCGAAGGTCGTCTTGGGCATGTCCTTGTTGAGCTGTTTGGCCTTCGACTTGCCGAAGTTGAGGACGCGGTTCCCGCCGCCCTGCGCGTTGTTCATCATCCACATCAGCAGGCCCAGCACCAGCGCCAGCGGAATGGCGAAGATCAGGATCTGGGTGAGGACGTTCTGCTGGGTGACCTTGGTGGTGAACTTGACCGGGTTGTCACCGCTCTTGAGGCCGATGAGCTGCCCGTAGATGGTGCCCGCGACGTTCGCCGGATACTGCGCGATGATCTGGTCGACCTGCTGGCCTTCGACCTCGATCTTCTTGTTCAGCAGCAGCTTGACCTGCTGCTCCTTGTCCTCTTGCGAGGCTTCCTTGATGTTGTTCGCGGTGATCTGCTGATTCGCGATCGAGATCGGCACCTGGGTATAGCCACGATCACTGTCGAAGATCGTGTTGTAGGCGAGAAACGCCAGTACCGCCGCGAGAATCCAGAGCACTGGGTTCTTGAGCACGCTCTTCCGGTTCATACGACTCGGCCCTGGTGGCCTCGACCCTTCCTGGTTGGGCGGCTCCTGCTGTTACCCGCCATCACGATCTTGACGACCCATGGTGCTCCGACACCCGCCCCTCAGGATACCGCCCGCCTGGACGGACGAGGGTGGTGAGCCTCTCGGACGTCAACGGCGGACGCCTCGCGAGGGTTCCCGGAGCGTGAGCGCGTGGGCCACCCTAACGTGTGTCGACCGCCACACCGGCGGCCATTTCGCCCAGTCGCATGCGCAGTGTCTTGACGTCGGCGGGTGAGACGGTGACCCACTCGCGTCCGTCCGGACCGGCCTGTGACGTGCTGAGGTAGCGCCCGCTGGCGGTGTCGAACCAGCCGAGGACGCGGGACCGCTGCTTGGCGCCGACGTGGGACCGGCTGTTCGCGGCGAGCTGACCGCCGCGCAGCCGCGGCTGGCCGGTGAGCTTGCCGAACGCCTCGCGCGGATCCGCCGTGACGCGTTCACTGAGTGAGACTCGGGACTTCTCCTTGCGACGGACCTTCGCCGCTTCGGGCTCCTCGGCCTGCTTCGTCGGGTTGACGGCGCCCCGGATCGGCTCGGTGCGGCGGGCGTCGTCGATCGGCAGCGTGATGGACGCTTCCGAGCCGCGGTGCCCCGGGGGCAGCAGGTCGACGACCGCTGTCGGGAGCCCGTCGGCGGGCGCCTCGCGCAGCCAGAACCCGAACTGGTCCTGGATGGCGATCACCCCGTCACGGCCGTCGGTGGCGCCGAGCAGGGCGATCGTCGGGACCTGGAAATCGGGGATGTGCAGCGCGTCGATGGTCAGCGAGCCGCGGGCGAGGAGATACAGCCAGTCCTCGATCCTCCGCTCGAGCCTTCCCCTGTCGTCGCGGATGCCGCGGGCCTGGAGTTCGGCGTCGACGCGGTTGCGCAGCGCGCGGCGCTCGCCCTCGGTCGCGCCGTGCGAACGCAGGCGCAGCGGATAAGGCAGGTCGCCGAGCTCGGCGGACTCCCAGAGGAAGTCGAACGCCATCGGCGTGAAGTGTTCCTGATGCATCGCTCCGTGCCCTCCCGGCACCTTGACTTCTGGGCCTCGGGACACCCAGAGGGTTCACGATAGCGAAGGGGTACGACAGTCATCGGCTGGATGCGGAAAGTGTCAGTTTCAGCCCTCACGCGCGGTAGCCGATCAGCGCGCGGGAGAAGCCTCGGAAGCGATCTTCCCCAGCAGTTCCGTGAGCCGCTGTCGCAGCGTCGCCGGATCCGCGGGCGCGATGGTGATCCAGTCCCGGCCGTCGGAACCGCGGGTGGCCTGCGTGAAGTACCGGCCGGACTGCGTGTCGAACCAGCTCAGCACCGAAGACCGGCTCCGCGTGCCGTGTTTGCTGCGCGCGTTGGCGCCGAACTGGCCACCGCGAAGCCGCGGCTGCGCCTGGAGCCGCGAAAGCGCCTTGCGGTCCTCGTCGGACGTCGCCGAACCGTCCACCTGCGGCTGACGACGCTGGAGGAAGTCCGCCCCCGAAGCGCCGACGAGGCCGTCCAGCGGGAGGGTGATCGACTTCTCCGTGCCGCGCGAACCCGGCGGCAGGAGGGAGACGATCGCGCTCGCGAGGCCGTCCTGTGCGATGGGGTGGAAGTGGAAACCGCGCTGGTCCTGCACCGTCAGGAGGCCTTGGCCGCCGAGCAGTGACGCGACCGCGAGCAGCGGTTCGGTGTTCGGGTTGTTGAGCTGGACGCAGTCCAGACTCAGATCCGGCCTCGCGAGGACGCCGAAATAGTCTTCGATGTGGGGTTCGGGACGCCCGCGCTCGTCGGCCAGACGACGCTGGTTCAGCGACTGGAGCGTCTGCGTCCGCAGCGCGCCGCGTTCGTCGACGGTCGCCCCGTGCGAGCGGAGCCGCAGCGGATACGGCAGCTCTCCGGCGTTCGCGCTCTCCCACAGGAAGTCCAGGTCGACCGCGGTGAGCAGTTCACCGTTCGCCATACAAGCCCCCCAAACAAGTCAGCGGGCGCGCGGCCGAATCGGCCGCGCGCCCGGTGAAAACCGCTCTAGCGATCGTCGTCTTCGGTCCAGGCACCGATGACCGGCGGCGGGGTCGCTTCGTTGGCGCCGAAGGCGTCGTCCGGGTCCGGCTCGATGAGGAACGACGCGTGCGTGTGCTCCTCTTCCTGCTCGGCCTGCGCGCCGTGGGCACCCATGCCCATGCCGCCGCCCATGCCCTGCATCGGCGGGGTCGGGCCGCCGCCGATGGTGCCGCTGGAGGACACGATGCCCTGCTGCGGCACGGCCTGGGACGCGGCGCTCTGCGCGGGGGCCTTGTTGTCGGTCGCCGCGGCGTCGGTGCTGTCGGAGTCCTTGGCGCCGGACTTGTTGCCCTGTCCGAGCGCCTTGGCACCGGCGTAGCCGAGGCCGCCGCCGAGACCGGCCGCGGTGAGCGCCTGGCCGAGCCCGCCGCCGCCGCTCGCCGCCGGGGCGTGCGGAGCCATCGGGGCACCGGCACCGGACGCGACACCGGCACCCGGCGCGACACCCGAAGCCGGGAGGTTCCCGGTGGCGGGGTTGTAGCCGGCCTGCGAGAACACGCCCGAGTCCGGACCGGCGTGGACGACCGGCGCCGTGCCACCCGGCTGCGCGCCGCCGTAGCCGTGCGTGCCGGCGAAGACCGGGGTGCCGGAGACAGCGCCCGAGTTGAGGCCTCCGCCACCGACGTTGCCGACACCGCTGAACCCGACGCTGTTGTGCGTGGCCGTCGGCTTCATGCCGAGGGATTCGGGGCCGAAGCTCGGAGTCGAGCCGTCGACCTCGCTCATCTCCTTGGTGTAGGCCTCGAGGAACCTGGCCTGCTCCGCCCGCACTTCCTTGTCCTGGTCGGCGAGGGGCTTCTGGTCGGTGATCATGCCGACCGGGCCCGCCGCGAGGGCCTGGCCCAGTGCGCCTTCAGGGGTGTAGTTGGTCGGCTTCGGCATCAGCTTGACCTTGGTGGCCGCGTCGGCCTGCTTCTGCAGCCTGTCCGCCATCGTGTTCGCGGCCTCGGAGGCCTGCGAACCCGAGTTCGCGATGGCCACCAGCGAACCCTGGGCGCTCGCCGCGCCCTGGCCGATCCAGGCGGCGCCCAGTTCGGAGATCGCGTTGTAGAGGTCGTTCGACGCCTGGCTCAGCTTGCTGCCGTGCGAGGTCCACGACTGGCCGATCGACGTCGCGGTGCTGGGATCGTTGCCGATGTTGGCCTGGTTCCACAGGTCCTGGCTGCTCGGGGCACTCTCCCAGTTCGGCGGGTTCGTGATGGCGCGGTCGGCGCCGATCTCGAATCCGTCCGAACGACCGCGGGCGGACGAGACGATGCCCGCGGCCTGCGAGTTGTCGCCGAGCTGGACCGGGGTGCTGCTGCTGTTGCTCTCGCCGTAAGAGTCGGCGCTGTGCTTCGGTGGCATGGCTTTCTGACTCCCCCTCAGACGTTCCGGAACGGCTCGGCCGCGGCCTGGTCGATCTCGTGGTAACGGGCCATCGCGGTGACGATGCCGGACTCGGCCGCCTCGTACTGCTGGTAAAGGTTCTGGAGGGCGGCGGTGTACGAGTCGCCGCCACCGTCGGCCCGGTTCGCGACCTTCGCGGCGATGGCGTTGCCGACCGGGTTGTTGCCCAGCTTCGGCGCCTGCCCGAGGTCACCGGCACGGTGGAGCAGCGCCTCGACGGCGTCCTTGCCGGTGCGGATCTTGTTCAGTGCGGTCTGGGCCGCGTCCGGGTCGATCCCGACCTGGCCCTGGGCCGCGGCGTTCTTGAACGCGTTCGCGTCCGCCAAGCTGCTGTTCCCCATCTGAGCTCTCTCCGTTTCCCCCGGGCCAGGCCACGACGGATTCGTGGCAAAGGTCTTCGCATAGGTTAACGCACTTGATCGCAGCCTATGACGCGTTCGGCGCGCTCAGGGTTCCGTATTTCCGCCTGAGCGGGCAAGCGGTTCTCAGGACGTGTAAACGTGCGGATCCAGGGTGCCGATGTAGGGCAGGTCCCGGTAACGCTCCGCGTAGTCCAGGCCGTATCCGACTACGAATTCGTTGGGAATGTCGAACCCGATGTACTTGACCGGTACATCGACCTTGACCGCCTCCGGCTTGCGCAGGAGCGAAACGACCTCGAGCGAGGCCGGGTTCCGGCTCGCGAGGTTCTTCAGCAGCCAGGACAGCGTGAGCCCGGAGTCGACGATGTCCTCGACGATGAGCACGTCGCGGCCGGCGATGTCGCGGTCGAGGTCCTTGAGGATCCGCACCACGCCGGACGACGAGGTCGCCGAGCCGTAGGACGAGACCGCCATGAACTCGAGCTGCGAGGGGAGAGGGAGTGCCCTGGCGAAGTCGGTCATGAACATCACCGCGCCCTTGAGCACGCCGACGAGCAGGAGGTCACCCTGTCCCGCGCCGGGGCCGTCGGCCGGATAGTCCGCGGCGACCTGCGCGGCCAGCTCGCCGATCTTTTCGTTGATCTGCTGCTCGGTTACGAGCACGGAGGCGATCTCGCCTTCGTACACAGGACGATCCCCTCTAGGTGGTGGACTGGGGTGTTTCGAGGGAGAGCCTGCCATGTGCCCGCGCGGCCACCAAGTCGCCGGGTAGCCAGACCCCGCCCTGCCCCCGCCAGTTCCCCACCAGCGCGTCGACCGAACGCAGGTGGGCGTCGGTGAGTTCGCGGACCCCGGAGTCCAGCAGCCACCTGCGGAGGACGCGTCGCCGGAGCGCGGGCGGCTCGGTGGCGAGCACCGCGACGTCGAGCCCTTCCCCGGTGAAGGCGCGCAGGTGGACCTCACCCGCGAGTGTGTCCAACGCCTCGGTGTCCTCGCGCAGTTGCGCCGCCGTGCGGGCGAGCGAGGCCGCGACACCGCCGGACAGCACCTCCTCCAGAAGGGGCAGTACTTCCGTCCGTAACCGGACACGCGTGAACCGCGGGTCCTCGTTGTGCGGGTCCTGCCACGGGTCGACGCCGAGCGCCCGGCAGGCCTGCCGGGTGGTGGCTCGGGTGACGCCGAGCAGCGGCCGTCCCCACGGCGGATCGTGCGGCCGCATCCCGGCCAGCGACCGCGGCCCGGAACCCCGGCCGAGGCCGAGCAGGACGGTTTCGGCCTGGTCGTCGAGGGTGTGGCCGAGGAGGACGAGACCGTGCCCGTCCTTCAGTGCCGAGCGCAGGGCGCCGTAGCGGGCCCGGCGGGCCGCGGCTTCCGGTCCGCCCGCGCCCTCGACCCGCACTTTCAGGACTTCGGCGGTTTCGGCGCCCAGTTCCCGTGCCGTGCTCGCGGCCCGGGCGGCGGTTTCGGCGGAACCGTCCTGGAGACCGTGATCGACGACGAGTGCCCGTACCTTCAGCCCCGCCCGGGCGCCGGTGAACGCGGCCGCTTCGGTCAGCGCGAGGGAATCCGCGCCGCCTGAAACGGCGACGCACAACTCGTCGGGTTTCCCCGAGACGGCCAGGAAGTCCCGCACGGCCGTCCGCACGGCCGCGATCGCCGGATCCGGTCCGCTCACCCGTGCAGGCGCCGCACCCAGGCCGCCGGATCGGTGATCTCGGCCCTGGTCGGCAGCGTGTTCGGCGACGTCCACACGGCGTTGAAGCCGTCCATGCCGACGGCGTCGACGACGTGCTTCGTGAACTTCGCGCCCTGTTCGTACTGGCGCATCTTCGCGTCCACTCCGAGCAGGCTGCGCAGCACGCGGTCGATCAGCCCGCCGCCCTTGCGCCGCGCGGTGAACCGTGACCGGATCAGCTCGACACTCGGCACCACCCGCGGCCCGACGGCGTCCATCACGAAGTCTGCGTGCCCCTCCAGCAAGGTGGAGAGGGCGAGGAGCCTGTCGAACACCGCGCGTTCGCTCGGTGACTGCAGGAGTTCGGCGAGACCGGCGCCGCCCGCCTTGCCCTTGCCGATCTGCTTGATGGTGTCGGGCAGGCGGCCGACCAGATCACTCAGGCCGTCCGCGTCCCGGCCGGCGAGCCCGCCGATCAGGCGCTCGACCTCGTCGGCGAAGTAGTCCCGCAGCCAGGTGACCGCGGTGAACTGCAGCCGGTGGGTGCATTCGTGCAGGCAGACCCACAGCCGGAAGTCGTGCCCCGGCACGTCCATCGCCCGCTGGGCGGCGACCACGTTCGGCGCGACGAGCACGAGCTGTCCCTGGCGTTCCGGCCCGCCGAACGGGTCGTACTGGCCGAGCACGCGGGAGGCCAGGAACGCGAGCACCAGACCGGTCTGGACGCCGGCGCCACCGGCCAGCACGGGCCCCAGCGGGCCGCCTTGGGCCTCCGGCAGCGCGCGGCCGGTGAGCGCGTCGAGCCCCGCGGCGGCCGAACGGACCCAGCCGGGCCTGTCGACGACTTCGGCGGGCAGCAGCGGCAGGTCGAGCCCGAGCCCGGTCAGCTCGCGGACGTGCCCCTCCGCCTCGCTGGTCAGTTCGCGTAGCTCGGCGACGGCTTCATCGGCCACTTCGCGGTCGACCACCGGACCGCCGCGCACCAGGAGCGCGCCCGTCGAGGCGGCCAGGGACCAGTCGACCATCGAACGCGTCTTGGTCGGCGTTTCCTCAGTCACTCTCATGACGCTACCCGCTGGAAGACCGAATTCCGCCTCGACTTCCTCACGCTCCGATTCCGGTCGCTCACCGGAATCATCTGCAGCCGCACTTGTGCAGGGTCGCCGCGACGACGTCGAGCGCGGCCCTGCCCTTGTTCTGGTCCGAACCGGACGACATCAGCGCGAACACCAGCATCCGGCCGTCGGTGTCC
This sequence comes from Amycolatopsis speibonae, assembly GCF_042647925.1. NCBI lineage: Bacteria > Bacillati > Actinomycetota > Actinomycetes > Pseudonocardiales > Pseudonocardiaceae > Amycolatopsis > Amycolatopsis speibonae. The sequence continues at coordinate 17,186 of NZ_JBHRWK010000020.1, read as the reverse complement.
AGCACCACGCCCGCCAGGGTGTTCACCCCGGACAGCGTGCCGGTCTTGCCGCGCACCCAGCCGCGGCCCGCCGCGGAGGCCGGGTCGCCGTAGCGCTTCTCCAGCGTCCCGCTGCCGCCCGCGACGGGGAGACCCGCCAGCAACGGCCGCAGTTTGGCCGTCCTCGGGTCCTTGCCGTCCGGCGCGGCCGCGACCGCGAGGATCTCGCTGAGAACCTTGGCCGAAATCTTGTTCTGGTCGGAAAGCCCGCTGCCGTCGTTGATCTGGACGCCGGTCAGATCGAATCCGGCCTGCTTGAGCACGTCCATCGTCGCGGCCGCGCCGCCGACGAACGACGCTTCGCCGCCCTTGGCGAGCGCGATCTGCCGGGCGAGGACGTCGGCCATCAGGTTGTCCGAAAGCTGGAGCAGCGAGTTGGCGAACTCCGCGAGCGGCTGCGACTTGACCTCGCCGAGCACCTTCGCGTCCTTCGGCGCCGTCGTCGTCCCGCCTGCCTGCGCTTCGAGCTTCCCCGCGATCTTCTGGGTCAGCGCGGCGGCCGGGTTCGCGATCCTGGGCGCGTGGTCGCTCTTCGGGTCGTTGCGGCCGCCGTCGGCCATCACGGGCAGGACCGGCGCCATGTAGGTGTTCCCGGCGGCGGTGTCCTCCGGATCCCAGCCCTTCGCGGACGTCGGGCCCTTGAACAGGCTGATGTCCAGCTGGACCTTGGTGATCTTGCCGCCACTCGCCTTCTTCACCTGGGCGACGAGGTCGTCGACGTGGGCGGCGCCCGGGTACAGCGGCGAGTCGGTGCCCAGCGGCAGCGAGGTCAGCGAGGGGTCACCACCCGCGACGAGGATGGCCGTGCCCGGATCGGCGCCCTGGACGACCTTCGTCGAGATCTGCGTCCCGTGGTCCATCGACAGCAGCGCGGCCGCCACGACGAGGATCTTCGTGGTCGACGCCGGGGTCAGCGGGGTGCCGGAGTTCTTGTCCCAGAGGACGTCGCCGGTCGACGCGTCGACGACGGTGCCGGTGAGCGTGCCGAGGTCCGCGGAACCGGTGGGGCCCGCCAGTGCGGCCGCGAGCCCTGACTTCGACGGCGCGACGCCGTTGATGTCCGGCCCGTGCAAGACCCGGGTGACACCGGCGGGCTTGGGGATGTCGCCCTTCGGCGCGTTCGGCGCCCAGGGCAGGCCGAGCCTGTTCGACACCTTCGGCATCGCGGCGGCGCCGCCCATCCCGGCGAGCAGCAGGACGACGACCAGGCTCGTGATCAGCAGGACGTTGCGCTTGCGCTTCGGTTTCGGCGCGGGCGCGGCGGCGGCCTCGGCGGCCGGGGGCTCCTCGGACGGCGGCTCGGGCCGCTGGATTCCGACGGTGGCTTCGGAGTCGAAGCGCTCTTCGGTCGGCTCGATGCGGACCGGACGCGCGTGCATGGTCGCGGACGGGACCGGCGCGGGACGCGGCGGCTCGACCCGGTTCTGCTCGGGACGGCGGGGCAGGTTCTGGGGCTGATTCTGGGGCGGTTCCTGGAGCGGGGGTTCCGGCCGCGGCTCGGGTCTCGCCATCTCGTGCTCACGCGCGGGCGTGGCGGCACCCCGGTCGAACTGGTCCCAGTCCGGCTTGTCCGTTTGCCGCGGCTGGACGGGCTGCACGAAGACCGTCTTCGGCGCCTCGGGCTCCTCCGGCTCGACCGGCGTCACCGGCGCGAACGCGGACCACTGCGGGGTGGGCGTTTCCGGCACGTCCGGTTCGTCCTCGACCTCGACGACCGGTGAGAACCACGAGCCACTTTCGGGTGTGACCTTCGGCACTGCGAGCTCTTCGGTCTTGCCGTTCGCCAGCCCCGACATGGGCAGCCAGACGGTCGCCTCGGCGCCCCCCTTGGTGCCCTTGGGCTCGGCGGATGAGGTGTCCTTGTCGTCCGACGGCCAGCTCGGGACATCGTTTTCCGGCACGTAACGCTCCTTCATCCACCGTCCGGGGAAGGGGCCAAGCTCACATACGACCACATCGATGCGACCGCCCGAGCCCCCGTGGTCCACACTAGTGAAGACAAGAAGATGATTTCGGTGAGCCGTCCGCGACGGCGGGGCGTACCAAAGACGAGAGCAGCGAGGCCGGCGTGGAATTCGACGTCACTATCGAAATCCCCAAGGGGGAGCGCAACAAGTACGAGGTGGACCACAAGACCGGTCGGATCAAACTCGACCGGACCCTGTTCACGGCCACCCAGTACCCCGCCGACTACGGGTTCATCGACGACACCCTCGGCCAGGACGGCGACCCGCTCGACGTGCTGGTGCTCGTCCAGGAGCCGACCTTCCCGGGCTGCCTGATCCGCTGCCGCGCGATCGGCATGTTCCGGATGACCGACGAGAAGGGCCCGGACGACAAGGTCCTCGCGGTCCCGACGAACGACCCGCGCCTCGAGCACCTGCGCGACATCCACCACCTGAACGAGTTCCACAAGCTCGAGATCCAGCACTTCTTCGAGGTGTACAAGGATCTGGAGCCGGGCAAGAGCGTCGAGGGTTCGTCCTGGGTCGGGCGCACCGAGGCCGAGGCCGAGATCAAGCGTTCGTACGAGCGTGAGACCGACCGGCTGGCCAAGGAAGCCGTCGACGGTCCGTCGCACTAGTTCGCGCTGGTTCGTAGAACAGAGCTGAAGGGGCCTTTCAGCTTCAGTGAGGCGCCGGTCGGGGTGGTCGTGAGTGGTAAGTGCCGTTAGAACGTCACTTACCACTCACGAGACCCGACCAACGCGCTGACCTGACTGCCTCTTCGGTACCGGGGGTATCGGCGCCCCTACGGAGTCCGTACTGGATGCCGATGTGGTCGCTCGGCTGTCCGCTGGACTAAGCCGAGTAGCCCGGGATCGGGAACGGCGCCAGGAACTCGCGGATCTCGGCGGCGATGGCGTCCAAGGCAGGCTCCTCCTCGGCCGCCGCCGCGGTGATCGTGCGGTCGATCCACTCCGCCACCTTGACCTGGTGCTCCGGCTTGAGCCCGCGGGTGGTGATCGCGGAGGTGCCGAGCCGGATGCCGGACGGGTCGAACGGCTTGCGCGGGTCGAACGGAACGGTGTTGTAGTTCAGTTCGATGCCCGCCCGGTCCAGTGCCTGCGCGGCGGGTTTGCCCGGCACGTTCTTGTTCGTCAGGTCGATCAGCAGCAAGTGGTTGTCCGTGCCGCCGGACACGAGGTCGTAGCCGCGCTCGGCCAGCGCCTCCGCCAGGGCACGGGCGTTGGCGACGATGGCGTGCGCGTAGTCGCGGAACTCCGGCTTCTGAGCCTCGCCCAGCGCGACGGCGATCGCGGCGGTCGTGTGGTTGTGCGGCCCGCCCTGCAGGCCGGGGAACACCGCCTTGTCGACGGCCTTCGCGTGGTCTGCGTCGGACAGGATCATCGCGCCGCGCGGGCCGCGCAGCGTCTTGTGGGTGGTCGTGGTGATGACCTGGGCGTGCCCGACCGGCGACGGATGCGCGCCACCGGCGACCAGCCCGGCGATGTGCGCGATGTCGGCGACCAGGACGGCGTCGACCTCGCGGGCGATCTCCGCGAACGCCGGGAAGTCGATGGTGCGCGGGATGGCGGTGCCGCCCGCGAAGATCAGCTTCGGCCGGTGCTTCAGCGCGAGTTCCCGGACCTGGTCGAGGTCGACGCGGCCGGTCTCCTTGCGGACGCCGTAGCGCACCGGGGTGAACCACTTGCCTGTCGCGGACACGCTCCAGCCGTGCGTGAGGTGGCCGCCGTCCGGCAGCGCCATGCCGAGGACGGTGTCGCCCGGCTGCGCGAAAGCCAGGTACACCGCCAGGTTCGCCGGGGAGCCGGAGTACGGCTGGACGTTGGCGTGATCCGCGCCGAAGACGGCTTTCGCGCGCTCGATGGCGAGGCTCTCGACCTGGTCGACGAGCTGCTGGCCTTCGTAGTACCGCTTGCCGGCGTAGCCCTCGGAGTACTTGTTGGTGAGGACAGTGCCTGTCGCCTCCAGCACGGCCTGGGAGACGTAGTTCTCGGAGGCGATCAAGCGGATCTTGTCGTGCTGGCGCTTCGCCTCGTCCTCGACGAGCCCCGCGATCCGCGGATCGGCGGCGGCGAGCGCGGAAAGTTCGGGCTGGTGTGTCATGGCGTACTCCGGTTCAGGAGTGGCCTTCACCCAGGCGCGCGGTGCCGGCCTGACTTCGCTTCCCGGTGGTGCTCCACCTTCAACTGCGCCAGTCGCTGGTGCTCCCAGAGCCTAGTGCACTCCGCTCGAGCGGAATTCGGCATGCGGACGATGTCCGGCACACCAACGGCGGCTGCAGCCCGCCGTCCGATCGCAGAACGCCTCCGCGCAGACGGCGCAGCGTTTGATCCGCCGCCGGCCGCCGAAAGCGACCAGTTCCGCCAGCCCGGAGGCGCCCGCGACCAGGTCCCCGCATCCCGGCCACGACGTCACCAGCACCACGCGCCATCCGTTCCCGGCCTCGGTCAAGCGCGGCGCGGCGCCGGTCCCGGCGAGGATCCGGTTGAGCCGGTCGGCGGCGGCGCGCTCGTCGGGCAGCGCCGATGCGACCCCGGCGAGCCAAGGATTCCCTTGGGCCAGCAGCCTTTCCGCGACCTCCAGTGCTGGGTCGAGGTCGCGGAAAGGCGGAACGATCACGTGCTTGCGTGTCACGGTTCTTCGATCGCGACGCCCATCGAGCGGGCCGTGCCCGCGACCGTGCGCATGGCCGCGCCGAGGTCGCCGGTGTTGAGATCCGGCAGTTTCCGCTCCGCGATGTCACGCAGCTGTTCCTGCGTCAGCTTCCCGGCCACCTCATGCCCAGGACGGCCGGATCCCTTGCCGCCCAACGCCTTCTTGATGAGGAAGGAGGTCGGCGGGGTCTTCAGCCGGAGTTCGAAAGTGCGGTCTTCGAACACCGACACGACCACCGGGATGATCTCGCCGCGGTGCGCCGCGGTCGCCGTGTCGTAGGCCTTCTTGACCTCGACGAGGTTCACGCCGGTCTGCCCGAGCGTCTTCCCGAGGTCGACCACCGGGGCGTTGCCCCGCGGTCAGCTCGAGCGTCGCCTGGTGCGTCTTCTTCTTCGACTTCGGTGCCATACGCCCGAAGTTAGGGTCTCCAGTTACTGGAGAGTCAATCGATCTGCTTGACGCTTTCCGCGTGCCGTCGCGCCAGCTCCTGGTAGATCACCGCGTTGTGCTCGACCCAGCCGCGGGCGGTGCCGTCGAGCGGGACGTGCTTCTTCGCCGGGCTGCCCATGGCGACGGTCTCCGGCGGGATGATCATTCCGGGCGTCACCGTGGCACCGGCCGCGACCAGGGCCTTCGCGCCGATCTGCGCCTTGTCGAGCACGGTCGAGCCGTTCCCGATCAGCGCCTGCTCGCCGATCGTGCAGTCGTGCACGAGGCACTGGTGCCCGACGGTGACGTTCTTGCCGACCTCGGTCACGCCGCCGTTGACGTGGATGACCGAGTTGTCCTGGATGTTGGCGCCCTCGCGGATGAGGATCTTCCCGAAGTCGGCGCGCAACACGGCGCCGTACCAGACGGAAGCGCCCTTTTCGACGACGACGTCGCCGATCAGGGTGGCGGTGGGGGCGATCCACGCTTCGGGATCCACCTGGGGGCGGTGCCCCTCGAATTCGAACATCGGCATGCCCCGCACCCTATGCGCGAAAGTCCGTGAAGGCCTCCTTCCCTACCTTGAGAGTAGGGAAGGAGGCCTTCACGGAACGCTGAAGCGTCAGCCGATGGCGGTGTTCAGCAGGAGGTCCACGGCCTTGTCGTTACGCGTGGTCTCCCGGACGATCACCTCGTCGGGCGGGTAGAAACCGGGGTTCGAACCCCGCGGGTACATCTCGAAGGTGAAGCTCAGGATCTTGTGGGTGCCCCACATCCAGTCGTCGATCGTCCCGTCCGTGATGTACAGGTCGCTCGACTGCTGCGGCGTGTAGCCGTTGGTCGCCGCCAGCTGCCTGCCCAGCGTCTGGAAACGCTGTGCTTCGGCCGCCGTCATACCCGGGGCGGTGTCGTTGTACGTGAAGCCGAACGGCCACAGCACGAGCTCCGAATAGGTGTGGAAGTCGATGCTCGCCTTGATCTGCTGGACGCCGCCGATCTTGCGCGAGTTCACGAAGTTGGACACGGCCTTGGTCTCCGGGGCGGAGAACGCCGAGGGGCCGCGGTAGGTCTCGCTGCCCGTCGAACCCGAGGAACCGCCGCAGCAGCCCCAGTTGTAGCCCCAGTTCCGGTTGGTGTCGGTGCCGTTGCCCTGGCGGTTCTTGCGCCAGTACTTGTAGCTGCCGCCGGAGATGTCGTACTCCGAGCCGTCCGGGTTGATGTTCGGGATCACGTAGATCTCGGTGCTGTCGACGAACCGCTTGATCGCCGGGTCGGAGGCGTAGCCCTGGGTGAACCGGTTCACGATCCGCAGGCACATCTCGGTGGTGAGGTGCTCGCGCGCGTGCTGGTTGCAGGTGAAGAGGACTTCGGGCTCGTTCTCGTCGGTGCCGACGTTGTCGCTGATCTTGAGCATGTTGAGCGCGCGGCCCTGGTAGGAGTTGCCGACGCTGCTCAGCTTCGCGATCGACCCGTAGTTCGCCTGCGCGTTGCGCAGCTCCGTCGTGACTTCGGCGTAGTTGTGGAAGCCGGAGTCCGCGGGCGGGAAGTCGTTGATCGCGTTCGTGCCGACCTTTTCCGACCTGTCGACGACGCCGCGCTGCTCGACGCGGAAGCCGAGCGAGCGGACCTTCGCCGCGTCGCGCGCCTCGCCGATGAACATGGTCGTACCGCCGGCGGAGCCGAGGACGTCGACGCCCAGCCGGGAGATCTGGGTGCGCTGCTGCGACGTGCCGGTGCCGAAGGCCTCGTAGATCTGGACCTGCGCGTCTTCGGCCTGCTGGTCGGCGGTCGCCGGACTCGCGGCGACCGGGATGGTGAACGCCGCGACGGCCGCGATCGCCACGGCCATGCACCGTCTTATGCGCATCGTCGTCTCCTAGCTCTGAGGCAAGGGAAGGGAACCTCACCATGGCCGGAGCCGGAAGACCGAACAATCCGTAACGGTACGGATCTAATGCGTATTTCTAACCGTAGTTCGCGAAGCAGAGCGCTTCGATGTCGCCGCGCAGTGCGGCGAACGGCCGCCGACGGACACGCTGCTGGACGATCGCGCCGAGCAGATAGGACAGGAGGGCTCGCGCCCGCGCCCGAGGGTCTTCCACATCGAGCGGCGCGAGCAGTTCCGCGAGCAGTTCGGTGATCGACGTCAGCATGACGTCGATGGCCTGCGGATGCTGCGCGCGGCCCGCGGCGATCCAGTACTCGAACCAGAGGAAGGCCGCGTTCGGACGGCCGGAGAACTCGGCGAGGAAGGCCTCCAGCGCGGCGAAGAGCCGCTCGTCCGGGTGATCGTGTTTCTCCGAAATTTTGCGCAAATCGGCCGTGAACGTTGTGATGTGCGCCGCCATCGCGCGGTCGATCAGGACGTCGATGTCCGCGAAGTAGTAATGAATCGCACTCTTCGTGAGCGGCCCGGCGTCCGCGATCGCGCGCACGGTGCAGCCCGCGAGCCCGTCCCTGGCGAGCACGACACGCGCCGCTTCGACGATCTGCTCCTGTTTCTGCAGCTGATTGGGGGAGAGCCGCGCGCTGCGGCCGGGAACGGCGGTCACGGAATTCCTTACACCAAGTAGTCAGGACGGAGCCCTGAAGCTTAGGGCAACCGTCCTGGCCGATCACAGCGGGTGAAAAATCTAGGTGGCTAGCGATCGATCCGTAGCGGACAATGCCCGGCATGGTGACCTCAGGGGACAACGGGTTCAGCCCGGCCGCACGGCGGCAGCTGGAGAAGGAACTCGCCGATCTGCGTGCGCAGCGCGACGCGATGGCGCCGCTCGTCGGCGAACAGGAACGAACCGGCGACGCGGCCGACCAGGCGGAGGTGCTGGACCGCGCGGAGGCCGCGGCCTACCTCGAACGACGCATCTCCGACGTCGCGGCGAAGCTCGAGCACGGCGGCCGCAACAGCAAGGGCCTGCTCCCCGACGGCACCACCGTCACCATCAGGTACGCGGACGGCGACGAAGAGGAACTCCACATCGTCACCATCCCGAGCGAGGACTCCGACGCCTTCACGGTCACCTCGGACAGCCCGCTCGGCCTCGCGCTCGTGGGCGCCAAGGAGGGCGACGAGATCAAGTACCGGACGCCCCGCGGCGAGACCAGCGCCACCGTCGTCACCCTGAAGCCGCCTGCCTGACCTGTTTCGCGCCTGACATCCCCCGCCGGAATGTCATGAAAGGGTCGTTCAGGACACTTTCGTCCTGAACGACCCTTTCATGACACCTGGCGGGGGATGTCACGCGCCCGGACGGCAGAGGACCGGATTCACCAGCTCCGCGCACGGCCGGTGCCCGTGGGACCGGACGACGTCCTTGCCGACCTGGTTGGTCAGATACCGCAGGAAGCTCGCGACGAGCGAATCGGCCTTCGGCTCACCGAACGTGTACGCGTACTCGGTCTCCCAGAACGGGTACGCCGCGTGGATCGCGCCCTCCAGGGTCGCCTGGTGGCCATCGATCCGGACCGGCAGCACGTCCTCGCGTTTGGTGGCCGCGCCCAGTTCGCTGTACCCCAGGGCGCCCGGCACTCGGGCGACGGCGTCGAGGACGTCGTTCGTGGACGGCCGCGCACAGCGCACCACCCCCGGCGGGGCACCCGGCGCCTGTTTGAGGCAATCGTCGGAGTTGTCGCCGGGTTCCCGCTTGCCCGCCAGGATCTGCCCCTCGAACGTCCGCCGCGTACCCGAGTCGGAATGCCGGTCGACGAGCCGGACCGGCAGGTCCTTGCCGCCGATCTCGCGCCAGTTCGCGATCTTGCCGTCATAGACGGCGCGGATCTGCGCGAGCGAGAGGTCCTGGACGCCCGCTTCCTTGTTGACCACGAGCGTGAACAACGAGAACGCGACCGGACGAGGCAGCAGTTGTGGGAACCCCTCACCCTTGGCGCCGTCGGAGAACGCCAGCACGCTGTCGTTCCCTGCCTGGTTGAGGCTGCCGAGCCCCTCCGCGCTCCCCCGGCTGTCGAAGGTGAACGAGGCGCCGGGACACGTCTTCGCGTACGAAGCTGTCGCTTCCTTCAGCACCGGCGCGAAAGCGGTCGATCCGGTGATCGTCAGCTTCCCTGCCGCGCAGTCCAGCGGCGGCGGTTTGTCGTCGAAGACCAGCGAGCGGGTCAGCTGGAAGATGCTGACCACCACGAGGAAGCTGATGAGCGCGAGCACCGAGGTCGTCGGCCCGGTGCGGCTCTTGGTCTCGCGGAGGGTGCCGCCCTTGATCTCACCGATGACCTGGGGGTCGTCGAAATCTTCCGGCGAACCGTTGGGGATCCGGTCGAGTACGGCGAGGATCTTGTAGTGCGCGCCGCGATTGAGCGGCACCCGCGGCAGGTCGATCACGCCGGCAGGCCGCTCGGGATTCTCGTCCCGCGCGCCGAAACCGGAGTCGTCGCCGAAACATTCGTGCAGATGCGGCGAGCTGAGTTCGGTCACCACCATCCCGGCCACGGTGCGGCCGGGGAACTTCACGCGGACGCCGACGCGGTCGTTCTCGTTGACCGCGTAGTCGTCGGTGTCGATGTCGGTGGTGCCGCTGTTCTCGATGCGCAGCAGCACGAACGACGGGTCGACGAGCCGCTCCCCGTTCTCGTGCTGCAACTGCGCGAGTGCGTCGGCCGACGGCGCGAACCCGCGCCCGGACGCCGTCGGGGTGTCCATCTGCACGCGGTAGCCGAGCCGTTTCCGGCCGACGAGCACGAACTCCCACAGGAACGCGATGGCCGGAACGCCGATTCCGACCACCGCGAGCAGGACGTCCCAGGGAAAGCCTTCCAAGACCAGCCTCCAGGTTCGGGGAATCGAACCTAAGGCTCATCCCGGCCCGGGACGGCGGACTTCAGCCAGTGTTCACCGGCCGTCCGCGAAGGCGTAGTCGTCGAGGTCGAAGAACCGGCTCGTCACCATGGTTTCCAGCGTGGGCGACGCCCGGAACGGCACGTCCCCGTTCACGTCGAAGTAGTAGCTGTTGGCCAGTGCGCAGCTGTCCTGGAAGAACACCTGGTGCTTGCGCCGGTCCAGCATGCTCCGGAAGTACCGGTCGTTGGCCTCGTTCGTGACCTCCACGCGGGTCGCGCCGGTCTTGCGCGCGTTGCGCAGGCAGCGGACGATGTGCGCGGTCTGCGTCTCGATCAGGTTGAAGTACGAAGAACCGTTGTAGCCGTAGGGCCCGAGAATGGTGAACAGGTTCGGGAAGCCGGGCACGCTCACGCCCTGATAGGCCTGGAACCGGTTCTCCTCCCAGAACTTCTCCAGATCGGCGCCGCCCGCTCCACGCACGGTGAACGCGGGCATGTTGCCCTTCTCGAACACCTTGAACCCGGTCGCGAGCACCAGGACGTCGACGGGATGCTCGGTGCCGTCCGCGGTGCGCACGCCGTGCTCGGTGATCGTGTCGATGCCCGTGGTCTCCAGCGTGACGTTGTCGCGGTTGAACGTCCGCAGGTACTCGTTGGAGAAGCTCGGCCGCTTGCAGCCCAGCGCGTAACGCGGGGTGAGCTTTTCGCGCGTCTCGGGATCCTTGACGGCGCGGCGCAGATGCGCGAGCCCGATCCGCTCGCCCGCGCCCGCCGTGGGCAGGAGGTTGTGGAAGTGCGCGGCCAGCGGGAAGGTCAGCTCGACGAGTGCCTGACTGGCCAGCCGCGACAGCCTTTTGGCGCCGGGCAGCCGTCGCAGCGCCAGCCGCACCGGATCCGGCAGGGCGATGTCGGGTTTGGGCAGGCACCAGATCGGCGTGCGCTGGAACACCGTCAGCCGGTCGGCCTCCGGCGCGATGGACGGAATCACCTGCACGGCCGAGGCGCCGGTCCCGACGACGGCGACGCGTTTGCCCCGCAGGTCGACACCGTGGTCCCAGCGCGCGGTGTGCATGACCGTGCCGCGAAACCCGGCGAGCCCGTCGATGTCCGGCGGCTTCGGCTGGGTGAGCACGCCGGTGGCGCCGACGACGAACCGCGCCGTCGTCGACCAGCCGTCGGCGGTTTCGAGGCGCCACAAGTGCGTCTCGTCGTCGAAGGTCGCGGAGACGACCTTGCTGCCGAGCCGGGTGCGGCGGCGGATGTCGTACTTGTCGACGCAGTAGTCGGCGTAGGCCTTCAGCTCGCGGCCCGGCGCGTAGACCCGCGACCAGCCGGAGATCTGCTCGAACGAGAACTGGTAGCTGAACGATGGGATGTCGACGGCGACGCCGGGATAGGTGTTCCAATGCCAGGCGCCGCCGACGCCGTCCCCCTCCTCCAGCATGAGGAAGTCGCCGAAACCGGCTTTTCGCAGCAGGATCGCGGCGCCGATGCCGGAGAAGCCCCCGCCGATGATCGCGATCTCATGGTCCGGCGTCATGCGGGAAGTCCTTCCGTGGCGAAAAGCGAACTGGCGCCGAGCACGACGACGTCGGCCTGGTGCTCGATCCCCTCGGCGGTACGGATTCCGTGGGGCGCGAAGGCGTAGACCGGCCAGGTGATGAGCTTGCAGCCGGGCCGTCGCAGGGCGCCGTAGTAGCCGAGCCCGGACGCGGTCTTCCGCGAGCCGAACCGGCGATCCGGCGTCAGCAGCCTGCGGATCCAGGGGTCTTTCACTTGCCAGCGCAGGAAAACGCGGGCGACGGCGATGCCGAGGACGTTCGGCCCCGGTACCGGTATCGGCACCACCCAGTCCGGTTCCTCCTGGAACACCTTCACCGACCGCGCGGTGGCCGCCACCTCGGGCACGATCTGCGCCGCCTCACGGCCGGGCGCGACGACCGCGACGCGCTGCCCGGCGAAGTCGTGTCCGAACCATTCGGTGCCGCGCAGCACCTCCCCTCGGAAGTCTCCGAGTTTCACGACGCGACCGGTTCGTGGGTGATCTCCTCGGTCCACGACTGCGGCTTTCCCAGCAGCCGTGAAGGGATCAGGCGGGTCACCTTCACCATCGGGTCGGCGAGCAGCCGGTGGTAGAGGTGCGAACGGTCGACGATCATCGCCGCCTGCGCCTTGAGCACGTGGTACGCGGGGATGCGCTGGGTGAACTCGCCGCGGCCGCCGATGGTGGAGAACCGTTTCACCGCGTTGTACAGCTTCTTCTCCGGCAGGCCCATCGCGACGATGTTGTCCCGCATCTTGTTGATCAGCGGCACGAACACCACGATCAGGCCGAGGACGATCTGGGGTTTGAGCGAGCCGAGGGATTCGGTGATCAGCTTGGTCGTGGAGCCGGCGCCGATCAGTTCCAGCACCTCGAAATCGGCCGTGATGTGCCGGGCCTCGTCGGAGTTGATATGCCGGAACACCTGGTGGCACACCGGATCGGAGACTTCGTCGAGCAGGAACTTCACCAGTGCGCCGTCGAGCGCGCATTCCAGCAGCGGGATGAGCGTGGCCAGCGCCGTCAGCGGCAGCGTGTCGCCGTAGTCGTCGAGGACCTTGATGGCGAGCTTGACGTTGATGTTCGGCTCGGGCATCGAACCGTGCTCGTCGAGCATGCCCCAGCGCTTCATCAGCGCCAGTTCCGCGTTGGCGTGCTTCTGTTCCTCGGCGTGGAAGTACCGGTAGATCTCCTGGATCACCGGCGTCGGCGCCTTCTTGGCCAGTGAGGCGAACCCGCGGGCGCCGACGTGTTCGATCCACACGAGATCGGCCATGAACGGCCGCATCTTGGCGCGCAGTTCGTCGGTCATCGTCTCGGCGCCGGGCGCGTCCCAGTCGATGTCGGCCAGCGACCACTGCTTGTCCTTGATGGTCCGGAGCATCGCGGCGAAGTCGTAGGCCATCACTTCTCCTTTTCGGCGGGCAGGAACCGGCCGAGCAGACCGGCGATCCGCGTGTACGGGACGGGCACGAACCGTTTGGCGTGCCACAGAAGCTGGGCGTCGGGTTGCGGCACCACGTACAGGCGGCCGCGATCGTGCGCGTCCAGGGTCGTCTTCGCTACTTTTTCGGCGGAGAACCCGACGAGATCGGAGACCCGCTGCGCGAGGCCGCGTGCCTCGTCATCGATCAGTTCGCCGCCGAAGATGTTGGTGCGGACGAAGGTCGGGCACAGCACGGTGACCGCGACGCCGGTGCCGGACAGCTCGGCGGCCAGTGTCTCGGAGAGGCTGACGACCCCTGCCTTGCTCACGTTGTAGGCGGCCATTCGCGGCGCGGCGGTGAAACCGGCGGCCGAAGCGACGTTGATGATGCCGCCCGCCTTCGCCGCCCTCATGGCGGGCACGAAGGTGTGGCAGCCGTGGATCACGCCCCAGAGGTTCACGCCGAGGGTGCGCTGCCAATCGGACAGCGGGCTCTCCCCGACGGGTTTGCCGCCGGCGCCGATCCCGGCGTTGTTGACGACGAGGTCCGGATCGCGGCCGAGCCAGGACCGCGCCTGGTTCGCGAGATCGGCGACCTCGTCCACAGTGGACACGTCGCAGGCGATGGCGACCGCGTTGTCGAGCGACTTCGCGGTTTCCTCGGCGGCTTCGAGGTCGATGTCGGCGCAGACGACCCGGCTGCCGCGCCGGTCGAGTTCGGCCGCGATCGCCCTCCCGATCCCGCTGCCCGCCCCGGTGACGACGGCGTGCGCTCCTTGGGTCCGCTTCGTCATGCTGCCCTCACGATCGCCGGGAGATTCCCGGTGAGGAAGCGGCAAGCCCGCTCCATCGCCGGTCCCGCTTCGGGGATGAAGCGGGTCAGTGCCTGGAAGACGTGCATCTGGCCGGGGACCACGTCCAGTTCGCAGTCCGCCCCCGTGCGGCGCAGGGCCCTGGCCAGTTCGATGGCGTCCGCGGCGAGCATTTCGAGGCCGCCCGCCTGGATGATCGTCGACGGGAAGCCCTTGACGTCGTCGAAGGCGAACCGCAGCCGCGCCGACGCGACATCGGCGTCCACTGTGTACAGACCGACCAGCCGCGCGGCCGCGGCGGCGGAGATCATCGGGTCGGGGCTCATGCGTTCTCTTTGGGCGGCCAACGAAAACGTCACGTCGAACAGCGGCGAGAAGAGCGCGAGCGCGGCAGGCGGTTCGCGGTGCTCCCGGATCAGTTGCGCGGCGAGGTCGACCGCGAGATGCCCGCCCGCGGAGTCGCCCGCGACGAGGATCCGCCGATATCCCTGGTCGAGGAGCCTGTCGTAAGCCGCACGGACGTCGTCGGCGGCGTTCGGGAAGCGATGCCGGGGCGCGAGCCGGTACTCGCAGGCGAAGACCGGGAGCCCGGTGCCGCCGGAGACCCGCGTGGTCAGGCCGCGATGCGTGCGCGCCGAGCAGAGCGCGTAACCGCTGCCATGGATGTAGAGGACCACGGCGTTGCCTTCGGTCACTTCGGGCCCGCGGACCCACTCGCCGCGGACGCCGGGCTCGATGCGGCTTCCCTTCAACGGCGGCGAAGCCAGCCACAGACTGCTCGCGATGAAGGCACGGGAAAACGCGATTCCGGCCCGGTTCGCCGGGATCGCGTTGGCGATCGGCCGCACGAAAGCGGACGTCAGCGCGGCGGCCAAACCGGGTCGCAGGCCATTCTGCGGTCGCATGCCCTCAGAATGAGTCCGAGGGCATCTACTGTCAAGATGGAGGAGTGACCGCGTCCCGCCGCTACAGCGGCAAGACCGCCGACGAGCGCCGAGCCGAACGACGGCTCGCCCTGCTCGGCGCCGCACTGGACATCTGGCAGGAACAGGGCTGGGCGGCGGTCACCATGCGGGGCGTCTGCGCACGGGCGAACCTGACCGACAGGTACTTCTACGAGAACTTCGCCAACCGCGACGCGCTGCTCGCCATCGCTTGGGAACAGGTCCGCGACGAGACCTTGCGGATGGTCCTCGACGCCGTCGCTTCCCGGATCGAGCAACCGGCTCTGGACCAGCTCCGCGCCGCTGTCGACGTCGTCGTGCACCACGTGCAGGAAGAGCCGGCGCGGGCGCAGATCCTGTTCGGCGACCACGCGGGAAGCGCGGTGCTGGAGCAACTGCGGCGGCAGACCGTCCAGGAGACCACCGGCCTGCTGATCGAACTCGCGCGGCCGCATCTGAAGCCCGATGTGGACGGACTGGAGTTCCGGGTCAACGTCCTGCTCGGGATCGGCGGCTTCGTGGAGATCATGCTCGCGTGGCGCTCCGGGCTGCTCGACGCGGACGCGGACACCCTCGTCGATCACCTCACGGGAGTGGGCACTTCGCTGTCGCGGATGTTCCTCAAGGGTGACACCAACGGGTGAACTTTCGCGGCGCACCGATCGCCGGCCGGAAATGCGTCAGGGCCTCATCCGGAGTGTTCCGAATGAGGCCCTGACCTGCGGAGCCGCCTAGGGGAATCGAACCCCTGACCTATTCATTACGAGTGAATCGCTCTGGCCGACTGAGCTAAGGCGGCAGACATCGGGCTCGCACCCGATGACGAATCCCAGTGTAGCGGAGGGGTTGAACGTCACCTTCTCCGGCCACCGTCGTTAGGGTCCTATGACGCCGGTCTCAGTCCCCCAAGATCGGCCCATCCCCACTGGAGGACCTGTTCATGCGGCAACGACTGCCCCGTGTGCTGGCGCTTCCGGCCGCCGCGGCCCTGCTCCTGCTGACCGCGGCTCCGGCGCTCGCCCAGGACATCCCGACCACGCCGATCCCCGATCCGGCCAATCCGGGACAGCCGCCGATGTCGGCGCCGATCGGCCCGCAGCCGCTGGGCAAGGCGGTCGGTGACGCGGGGGCGGCGCTGGGCGTCCTGCGCCTGCTGCCCAACGCGGTGCCGACGAGCGCGATCCTGCCCGGGGCGGACAAGCTGCTGCCGAAGCAGTCCGCGCTCGAAGCCGGGATGGGGCTTTCCAGCGCACAGGCCAACTCCGAGGCCTACCTGAGCTACGAGAAGTCGATCGCGCAGTCTTCGCCGTTCGGCCTGTCCGCCGCGGGCAACGCGCCGCAGACGCCGGGCAGCCTCGTGCAGACGGCGCTGCCGGACAACCCGAAGCCGATCAGCGGCGGCCTCAACGCGCCGAAGAACCCGCTGTTCAACCTCGGCCTGCTGAACGGCGAGGCGCACGCGCGCTGGAGCCCGACGCTCGGGCCGTGTGTCGGCACGATCGCCGACTCGAGTACGTCGATCGCGAACCTCGCGCTGCTGCCGACCATCCCGAACATCCCGGGCGCCGACCAGTTGACCGAGGCTTCGGGTCAGCTCAAGGCCGGGCTCGCCGGGCTTCCGGGCCCGCTGGCGAGCCTGGGCGGGCTGCTTTCGGGCACCAGCACCAGTGCCGACGGCAAGGGCGCGGTGCTGAGCCTGCCGAACACGCTGTCGTCGCGTTCGATCGTGCGGCTGGTCGACATCCCCGGGTCCAAGAACAAGGCCGTCGAATCGACGTCGACCCTGCAGGCGGCCAGCATCGAACTGCTGAAGGGCACGCCGCTCGGCCTGACGATCAAGGTCGCCAGCCAGCCGACGCTGCGGGTCACCTCGACCGGTGACAAGAAGACGTCGAAGGTCGAGTACACCGCGCCGGTGCTGCAGATCGTCCGCGGCGACAAGGTTCTGTTCACCCTCGACGCGAACAACCCGGCCAAGGACATCCCGATCGGCATCCCGCTGCCGTCGCTCAAGCAGGTCCCTGGCTTCGAGCAGCTGAAGAACGTGCCGGTCATCGGCGGGCTCGCCGAGATGCTGGACGGTGCCACCAAGCAGCTTCCGGGCGGTGAGGCAGGGAACGGGCTCACCCTCGACCTCGGGGTGCTGAAGCTGTCGATCGCCGGGCTGAACCAGAAGTCGAGCGACACGACCTCGCCGTTCAAGGGTTTCCAGCTCGGCGCTTCGGCGCGGCTGCTGGACCTGCAGATCCTGCCGACCGCCGCCCTGCAGAAGGCGCTGCCGCCGGACGTCGCGAAGAAGCTGCCGTCGTCGCTGGCGCAGATCTCGCTCGGCGAGCAGATCGCCCGGGCGCATGCGCCGACCGGTGGTGTCGAGTGCGGCACGGCGACCCCGCCGCCCGCGGGCAACAACGGTGGCGCGGCGCCGAAGGGGCCGGTCAAGAACCTGGCCTACACCAACGCCGCCTACGACACGGTGCCGATGTTCTGGTCGGGTACCGCGATGCTGCTGATCGGCGTGGTCCTCGTGGCCGCCATGCCGGGTAGGCGCCGGCTCTCGGTGGTCGCCATTCCGCTTGAGAA
>NZ_JBHRWK010000019.1:0-85635 GCF_042647925.1 Amycolatopsis speibonae | reverse complement strand
GTACAGGCTGTTGCGGTGCACGCCGAGGTGGGTGACGAGGTCGTCGATGGACACCCCGTCGTACGCGCGGCCACCGAACAATCCCACGGCGGCGCGCACCACCTCGTCCTCGTCGAACGCCCTTGGCCTGCCCATGCCACGACGATAGACTTTTGGGGAACGATCAGTCAAGAACGATCGTTCCTCAAAAATCGGGCGCGCAGGAAGTGGCGCGACCCGGACCCGAGACACTCGGCCACGACGACATCGCCGCGATCATCACCGAGGTCACCGGCCGGCCCGTCGTCCACCGCCGTCTGTCCTGCGAGCAGATGCGCGATCGCCTCACAGCGGAGGTGCCGGCGGAGTTCGCCGCCATGCTGGCAGGACGATCAGCAGTTCTGGTTCGAGACCCCTGCGTAATCTCGGCCTGGTCGTCTACTGAGGCTCGGACGTCGGTGAAGTCGTCGCAACCGCCTCCGGCGACTACGACGCCTGGCTGTCCGCGGCCGCATTGGCTCGGCACCAGCGCTCCTCAACGCCGGAGTGGGTTCGCGCCGAGGTCGCCCAGCCACGGCGGATGGTGTCCTAGGCCGCCGGGGGGCGGAGCACCTGGGCCCGAGTAAGGCCTCGGGCCGAGGGCGATCCGCCCGAATCGCCAGGAATCACCTGGATCGCGAAGCCCGTCGAGCAGGGTCACCAGACACGGTCTAGGTGTTCATCGCCGGGACGACATGTTTTGCGAAGAGGTCGATGCTGGAGCGGTCGTAGGCGGCTTCGGGGAAGTTGAAGATCGCGTAGGTCATGCCGAGTGTTTCCAGCTTGGCCAGTCGCTCGGCGACCTGCTCGGGTGTGCCGATGCCCGCCCCGGCGGTGAAGATCGAGTACGCGCGCTCGGCCGCCTCCGGGGACGCGTGCTTCGCGTAGTGGTCCTTGAGCCAGGCCAGTTTGTCCTGGACCTCTTTCTCGGTCTCGGCGATGACGCCGTTGAGGTTGGCCGAGCGCACGATCGCGCCGAAGTCCGTGCCGACGTCCTCGCAGTGCCCGGCCAGGATCTCCGACTTCCGGGTGAAGGTCTCGATGTCGGCGGCGAAGTTGGTGTACTTCGCGAATCGCGCGGCGATCCGCAGGGTCTTCTTCTCGCCGCCGCCGGCGATCCACAGGGGGATCCCGCCGTCCTGCAGCGGTAGTGGGCGCAGGATCGCGCCGTCGGTGCGGTAGTGCTCGCCGGCTAGTGTGGACTTTCCGGTGGTCCACAGGTCTCGCATGATCTGGACGCCTTCGTCGAGCCGGGCGAGCCGTTCGCCGGCGCTCGGGAAGCCGTAGCCGTAAGCCCGCCACTCGTGCTCGTACCAGCCGGCGCCGATACCCATCTCGACGCGCCCGCCGGAGATGATGTCGGTGGTCGCGGCGACCTTCGCCAGGTACGCCGGGTTGCGGTAGCCGATGCAGGTGCACATCTGCCCGAGCCGGATGGTCTCGGTGGCCGCGGCGAAGGCCGACATCAGTGACCACGCCTCGTGGGTGGCCTCCTCGGTCGGCTCCGGCACCGTGTGGAAGTGGTCGTAGACCCAGATCGATTCGAAGGGCCCGGCCTCCGCGTGTTTCGCGATGCCGAGCATGGTTTTCCAGTGGTCCACAGGTTCGATGCCGGTCAGGTCCAGCCGCCAGCCCTGCGGGACGAAGAGTCCGAAGCGCATGATGTTCACCCTAGCCCGCGGGCTCCTCCGTGCCGCGTGTTTTCCGGGGTTTCCAGCCGGACGAACTCCAGCACCCGGCCGTCCGGCCACAGCTCCAGTACGCCCAGCTCCTGGACCACCCGTACAGGTCGGCGGGGAGCTGGTGGCTATCGCAACAGAACAAGGCGTCAGGTCGATCGGATCGGCGTGCCGACGATTTCCGTCATCGCCCTTGTGTGCACTCGGTCATGTTTTTATCAGTGCGATCACCAAAGCCGTGATGGTCGCGACCAGAGGCGCGCCGATCGCAATAGCAGTGGTTATGTAGTAACGCTTTCTGACGACCTCCTCCTTTCGGAACTCGTCCAGCGTCAACGGCACCACAAGGGTGAAATCGCGAACCCTCGCGGGCTCAGTGAACCACCGATGGAAAAACCAGGCGAAGAGGGCCAGGAAGAGTATGCAGGTCCCAGCAGAGACGTAACCCGCTGCTGTGTGCTCACTGGGCGGCGAGACGAAAATCGAAACCATCTGGAGAAGCCCCAGGAACACCAGCACGATCTGTCGCTTCCAAGTTGACTTCTTCCTGCGCCCTAGCACGGTGCGCGGCGGGAGCCCCACGAATTGCCGAGTCCTGGCCCAGTCTTCCACCATGAGCACGAGCGGCAGGACACCGACCGCCGCGGCCTCGTTGATCCTTAACAGGACCACGAGATCATCGTTCGTGAGATCCGATGCGGTCCGCCCGGCCCATCGCGTGCTCGACGGATCGTTCATCACCGTGATGGAAAGATTCCGCAAGTCAGTGTCGGAGACCGCTCGCAGATCGTCTGGTGATTCGATCACCCTTCCGGCGTGAAGCACGATGTACTCCGGCTTGTACGTCTTGCGCAATTTGGCCAGCAGAACTTCAAGATCGCTGATGGTCACCCGCAGCCTGCCCAGCGCGGAATACGTCTCCCCGACCGGGGCGCCACCCGAGGACCGCTTCGCCTTCTCCTGCACGAACCTCATCCAACAGCGTCCCGAACCTGAGAGCCAGTCGGTAGGCGGCGAGTTCGCTGAACAGGCTCACGCACGCTGCGAAGCTGCGCTGATCGTCCCATTCGGCCGCCGAGCGGCTGTCGCGCGCGCGACGGGTCGTGCGGCGTGGGCGAAGTCGAGGATCGATTGGGTCACCAGGCGGCCCATGCGGTGCCGTGGGTCTCGGTGCCTGTGGCGGCGCACTGAAGCGTCGGGGTCGTCAGGCGATCACCGAGCACACCGAACCGATCGCGTGGATCGCGGCGAGAAGGCGGGCTCGGCGAGTCCGGCCAGGCCCGTCACTGACCAACCCGAGCAGGCCACAGCGCGCCGATCGATCACTCGTGCAAGCCAGATCACCCTGGTCGCGCGGCCTCAGCCTTGCGACCAGGGTGGGAGAACGACAGCGGTGGTCAACGCCGTCGGCGCTTCCGCATCTTGAAGGCCATCACGCCCGCCACGGCGAGGACAGCCACGGTCAGCCACGCCGCGGTTGGCACATCGAACAACAGGCCGGCGGCAGTCAGCAGGGATCCGATCAACATGAGTGGTGCTCCTTCGATGGTCACTATCGCGACGGCATAACCGTTATGACGACGCTACGAACCCCGCCCGGGTGTGTCGTCGGTTCGCGGTAGGAAACCGCGGTGGAGATTTCCCAGGCAGGTATCCACCCGATCTCCACCTCCAGCACGAGGACACCCTGTCCGGAAACCGGCTAGTGTCACGGCCGATCGCCCCAGTGACCGCACGGGGTCAGGAAGGGTGTGATGGCGAGCATGCAGGCCGCATCGGTACAGTTCGGGGCGCTGATCGTCGACTCGCGTCTGTCATGGACCACGAGCGCGGCGGGTGCCTCCTGCTACTCGCAGGCGGCAGCAACGTCTCCAACCCGACCTGGCCGGGGTCGGCCTTGTCGCCGAGTAGCGTTTTCGTCGATCGGCGCACTCCCGGCCAAGCCGGCCCGGCGGCTCGATCCGTTCGGCGCGACGGCGCACCAGCAGTGCTTCGCGCAGCTATTCGTCCCGCGACTCGAACGCAGCACGAACCTGCGCCCGGTGGTATTCGATCGTCCCCCCGACCACGCGTAGTCGGCGAAGCCGTCCGCCGGGAACCGTGCCTCGATCTCGAAGAATTTCAACAATACGGCGAACCCGAGCCGAGTCGCTCCCGTCTTGTTGCCCACCAGCGACCAGTCCTCGCCGACCAATGTCCACGACACCGCCAGCTCGTCGTCCGACCAGTCCATCCGTATGTCGCTGGATCCTAGAAGATCGCTACGACGCACAGCGATAGCCGCGAGGAAACCGCTGACCAGCAGCTTCGCATGCTCATCGCCCAGATCGCGGGGTGCCGTGCGCCGCACCGAACTACTCCTCCGACGAACCGAAACCTAGACACAGTCGGGAATGAACACTGCATGGCAAGGTGCGGTGGTCGTTACGTCGTGGATCGGCGACTGCTCAGGCGTCCAGCCGGCTGAGCCGTCGCGGGTCGGATCCGGACTCCTTGACGCTCGTGGCGACGCACGTGTTCGCGGGCGAGGAACTGGAGCGCCTGCGAGGCTTCCCGGGAGATCGGCCGGGACGAGCTGGCGAGGTTCTTCACCCTGACCCCAACGGATATCGCGTTCGTCGATCCCGGACGAAGTCGGGTCCGGCGCAACCTGTGGCTGGATTCGCGTGAGGTGGAGATGTTGTTCGGTGTGTTCGCCGAGGAGTTAGTGGACGCGGTCGGTCCGCGGCTGGAGCCGACGATGCTGGCGAAATAACGGTCCTTTCTGGACAACGTCTGCTGCCGCAGTGGTTGTCGTGGCCGTTGGCCGGGATCTTCGACTGCTAGGCCGGACCAGGACCCCGGCGGGTACGCGAAGCGTGGAGCTGCCGCCGAGTATCGCGGTCTTCTACGAAGAGCTGATCGACAGCCACAGCTTCCCGTTCGTGCTCTGCGGCGCAGAGGGAGCGCCGCTGCGGCGGTCGAACTTCCGCGACCGGTACTGGCGCCCAGCGTGGGACGGCAGTGATGCCGAAACACACGCGGTCGGCCGAAGTGGTGCAACCGATCCTGCCGACCTTCACCTTCCACAAAGGACGGCACAGCCACAGCACCCGGCTGGCCGAGGACGGCATTCCCGAAGTCGCCCGGCGGGCGCGCCTGGGTCAGAAGATGAAGGGCATCGCGAGGGGTCTACGACCACGTGACCCCGCTCATGCGCCGTCAGATCCTGCAAGCGTTCGAGACTCGCTGGTTGCACCCACGCCGTGCGAGCGGACGAAGCTGGGGGAGTGGTTCCGTCACCCGCACGCCACTTTCCGTGACGGGCAGTTGGAGACCGCTCCGAGAGCCATCGCCATTGAACGACTGAAGCCCTGCCCCTCCGAGGAGGAGCAGGGCTTCTGACCTGCGAAAACAGATGGTGCGCGATACTGGGATTGAACCAGTGACCTCTTCCGTGTCAGGGAAGCGCTCTCCCGCTGAGCTAATCGCGCGAGGTGGAGACGGGATTCGAACCCGTGTACACGGCTTTGCAGGCCGTTGCCTCGCCTCTCGGCCACTCCACCGTGACAGGCCCGAGAAGGCCTTCCGAGCGGATGACGGGATTCGAACCCGCGACCCTCACCTTGGCAAGGTGATGCGCTACCAGCTGCGCTACATCCGCACATCCTCGGTTTGGTTGAGGTCAGAACCTCGCGGTTTTGTCCCTCACCCCGTCGCCGTGGTGTGTGTGAACACTATCCGACCCCGAAAACGGCTTTGCAACCGGGGTGCCACTTGCTGTTCGCAAGCCTGTCATCAGGCCAGATCGTTGGGGATCAGGTGGGTCAGGGCGTCATCGACGTCGACCCACAGGTGCTCGTTGCCCGGGAGCACTACGTCATAGGTCCTGTCGAGGAAGTCGGCCAGCTCCTGGGCGGACGCCTCGAACATGGCGTGCCCGGAGGGCGAGTTCAGTTCGATGAGGACGGACTCGGGGTCTTCGACGGAGGGGCGGATGCGTACGTCGCCGTCGCCCGCGTCGGCCAGGAGGCCGTCGGCGAGGAGATCGCGCGCGTAGACCCACTCGACCCAGCCGGCGCGGCCGGTGCGGAAGGCGGCGACGACCGCGTAGGGGTCGCGAGTGTCGTACCGAAGTTCCACCTTGACCGGAACCGCGGGTGTCCGCGGCGCCAGGAGGTCGAACACCGCCGTCGAGCGGAGCGTCACGTGATCGTTGCGCATCGTCCTACCCTTCGTCTCCTTCCCGGCCCGGTCGAACCGAGTGGCGATGATGTGACGTTCCGGCCGGCCGATCGGAACGCGGTTTTGCCGCAGATCACCCGGATGGGGTCATCGACCCCGGGTTCCCACTCCGTCACCCCATCATCACCCGCGCGACGCGCAGCCCTACATGCGCCCTGCAGGCAGTCCACATGTACATACTGCGCGGTTTAGTCGTCACGCGATAGCACCGTCGCACGAATGTCGAAACGCGTCGCAGGCGCCCCCCGGCCAGGACAGCCCCGGCTAGCTCGTGGTTGTTCGCTCCGTATTTACTGGTGAGCGGAGTGTGGTCGGAGGGAACCACCCGTTTGCAGGCCCTCTAAAGTTGTGAGGTAGAGTCTGCCGGACACCGCGAGCGGGCGATTAGCTCAGCGGGAGAGCGCTTCGTTCACACCGAAGAGGTCGCTGGTTCGATCCCAGTATCGCCCACCGGATGAAGGCCCTGGACCATCGGTCCGGGGCCTTGATTCATTCTCGGACACGGTTGGCCGCGAGCCGTCCGGTGGCATTCGATCCCCAGGTCGGACGCGGGTTATGTGGGGGCGGTACTTCTACCGTCGCGGCCCGGCTCGCCTGCCCGGCTGAATGCACCCGGAGCGACTGGGGTGGCGGAATGCCGCCGGTTCGGAGATCTCCGAGGCCCGCCGTCGAGGCCGGTGTGGACATTCGTCAGAGATTTCGAGTCGCGTCGTCAAAACGTCATATGATCCGCCCATCGAGACGACATTGTGATCCTCGGCACGGTGTCTTCCGGCGAAAGGTCCAGACCATGGTGCTTGTGACGCAGGGCATGGGCGAGCCGCTCACCCGTCCGGCTCCGGCGACGGGGTCGCCGTGACGCTGACGTGATGTGACGAAACGCCACTCCGGTGACCGATTGACAAGGTAGATCGGCCCGCGGTGAGCCCACCTCGCGACTCCGGGTCCTCCGGGGACTTGAAATCCACAGTGGACCGGCCGGTGATCGACTTTCGCGGACCGTCCACTGTGGAGTTTTCGGGGCTGTTCGGCCGATCGTGGACGCGGTGCCCCGAGTGGCCGGGAGGGCTGCGAATTCGTGACTACTTTGAGTAGTTGTTCGGGGGATACGGTCTATTACCCATCGTCATCATCTTGTTATCAACGCGGCATTCATTTGCCGGAAGCTCGCGCAGGATGTGACTGGAAATCCTTGTAACGATGGCCGGAGAGCCGCCGATACCTTGGCGTGTGTCGCCCCATCAGCCGTTGAAGGATCTTGAGAATCGATCACTCTTCGAAATCGCTCTCATTTACTCAGCGTGTTGATCCGGCGTTCGGGAATCCCCACTCCGGGAGGTCTGATGGAAGAGTCGGTGCGGCCGTCGTCCACCGTTAACGGGACGCCGCAGCACATCGACCTTCAGTCGATCCCGCGTCCCCCGCAAAGGGATACGGGCAACGCCGCGGCAGTCGACACGACGTCGGCGCGGCCGCCATACGCGGCCTGGGAATCGCGCTACCGTGCCTGGGTCATCGGTAGTGACGTTTTCACGGCCTTCGTGCTCATCCTGATGAGCGCGTTCTTGATCGATCGATCCGATCCGCATGACATGCACGCGCTCGGTACCGCCGCGGCCTTCTTGTTCGGGCTGTCGGTCTGCCGTGCCTGGAGCCCCCGGGTGCTGGGCGAAGGCGCGGAGGAGTACCGGACTCTGGGCCGGGGCCTGGTGGCCGCCGCGGTTCTCGTCGCGCTGGGCGGCCTGCTGTTCGGCGCGCTCGCGGTGCAACCGTGGGTCTTCATCGTCGTCCCGATGATCTCTGTCTTCATGTTCCTGCAGCGGTACGCACTGAGGCAGGTGCTTCACCGGCGAAGACGGCTCGGTGAATGCCTGCTGCCGGTGCTCGCGGCGGGGAGCCCCGACACGGTCGCCGATCTCATCGCCCGCACCAAGGCCGATCCCCATGTCGGCTGGCGGGTGGAAGCCGTCTGCACGTACTCCGGCGCCGGCGCGGAGCGGGGGAGCGGTGAGGTGGAGGGCGTCCCGATCGTCGGGAAGCTCGACGACCTCGCGGGCCACGTCCGCCGTGGCGGCTACCGCGTGGTCGCCGTGACCGCCGATCAGCACTGGAACCCGAAACGCCTGCAGCGGCTCGCCTGGGACCTCGAAGGGACCTCCGCCGAGATGGTGGTCGCCCCGATGCTGATGGAGGTCGCCGGTCCCCGGTTGAACGTCTCCGGTGTGCTCGGCATGCCGCTGCTGCGGGTCAGCGCGCCGATGTTCACCGGCGGCCGCCGTCTGGTCAAGGAAGCGCTCGACCGGTTCGGTTCCGCGCTGCTCCTCACTCTCTTTTCCCCGCTGTTGCTGGCGATCGCGGTCGCGATCAAGCTCGACGACCGCGGCCCGGTGATCTACCGGCAGCGCCGCGTCGGCCGCGACGGCCACACCTTCACGATGCTGAAGTTCCGCACGATGGTCACGAACGCCGACAAGCTCAAGCAGGACCTGCAGGCGGACAACGAGGGTGCCGGACCGCTGTTCAAGATGCGCAAGGATCCTCGGGTCACGCGGGTCGGCGGCATGCTTCGCCGGTACTCCCTCGACGAACTGCCACAGTTGCTCAACGTCGTGAGCGGTCGCATGTCGCTCGTCGGCCCCCGCCCGCCGTTGCCGGAGGAGACCGCGAAGTACGCCCCCGACGCGCGCCGCCGTCTGCTGGTCAAGCCGGGGCTGACCGGGCTCTGGCAGGTCAGCGGCCGCAGCGACCTCAGCTGGGCCGAGAGCATCCGCCTCGACCTGCGCTACGTCGAGGACTGGTCCCTCGCCCTCGACCTGGTGATCCTCTGGAAGACCTTCCGGGCCGTGGTGCAGGGACGCGGGGCTTATTGATCCTTCCGCCGCATCGGCTCGACGGCCGTCGTCCTCCGGGACGACGGCCGTTCCTTGTGATCGACCGCACACGAAGGGGTAGTTGAGCGAGAAATAGTTCAGCGCTCAACTAGGTTGAGGCCAGTAACAAGACGCGTACGGAAGGAAGAACCACCCATGACCACCAGCGTTGAGCCGACCGAAGCCCTGAGCCTCCCGCAGGATGTCCAGGACCTGCTGTTCCGCGAGGCTCGCACCGCGAACAGCTTCAGCGACGAGCCGGTGACCGACGAGCAGATCCGCGCGATCTACGAGCTGGTCAAGTGGGCCCCGACGTCGATGAACAACCAGCCGCTGCGCGCACTGGTGATCCGTACCGAAGAGGGCAAGAAGCGGCTCTCCCCGCTGATGGGTGAGGGCAACCGCGCCAAGACCGACGCGGCGCCGGTGACCGTGGTGCTGGCCGCCGACACCGAGTTCCACGAGAACCTGCCGCGGACCTTCCCGCACTTCCCGGGTGCCAAGGACCTGTTCGCCGACGAGACGAGCCGGGTCGAGGTCGCCAAGCTCAACGCGCTGCTGCAGGTCGGCTACTTCATCATCGGCATCCGCGCCGCCGGGCTGGCCGCCGGCCCGATGACCGGCTTCGACGCCGACGGCATCGACAAGGAGTTCTTCGCGGACAAGCCGTGGAAGTCCCTCGTCGTGATCAACGTCGGCAAGCCGGGCGACAACCCCTGGTACGACCGCCTGCCGCGGCTGGACTTCGACGAGGTCGTCGAGACCGTCTGACCTCGTCGCTCGATACGCGAAGGCCTTCTTCCGATGGGAAGGAGGCCTTCGTGGTGTTAGGGGTAATGCGCGTGAGCCGCGCCGCACCTGACGACTAACATCACGGGAACCATCCGCTTTCACCGCGAGGAGTCCATCGTGTCCCAGCCGTCGTCAGTAGCAGCCGCAACCGCCTCGCGCGTGGTGGTACCGGCGGGCACTACGGCGGGCACGGCGGTCCGCGAAGCCGGGCTTCCGACCAAGGGGCCGGACACGATCGTCGTCGTGCGTGACGCCGAGGGGAACCTCCGCGACCTCTCTTGGGCCCCGGAGTCCGAGGTCGAGGTCGAGGCGGTCGCGGCGAACACCGACGACGGCCGCAGCGTCATCCGCCACTCGGCCGCCCACGTGCTCGCCCAGGCCGTGCAGCAGCAGTTCCCACAGGCCAAGCTCGGCATCGGCCCGCCGGTCAGGGACGGTTTCTACTACGACTTCGCCGTCGACACCCCGTTCACCCCGGAAGACCTGCAGGCGCTGGAAAAGCGCATGAAGCAGATCGTGAAGGGTGCGCAGCAGTTCTCCCGCCGCGTCTTCGACTCGGTCGACGAGGCCAAGAAGGAACTCGCGGACGAGCCGTTCAAGCTCGAACTCGTCGACCTCAAGTCCGATGTGGACACTTCCGAGGTGATGGAGGTCGGCGGCGGCGAGCTGACCATCTACGACAACCTCGACCCGCGCACCAAGGAGCGTGTGTGGAGCGACCTCTGCCGCGGTCCGCACGTGCCGACCACCAAGTTCATCCCGGCGTTCAAGCTCACCCGCGTCGCCGCCGCGTACTGGCGCGGTGACGACAAGAACCCGCAGCTGCAACGGATCTACGGCACCGCATGGGAATCCGCCGAAGCGCAGGACGTCTACCTGGAGCGCCTCGCCGAGGCCGAGCGGCGCGATCACCGCAAGCTCGGTGTCGAGCTGGACCTGTTCTCCTTCCCCGACGAGATCGGCTCCGGGCTGCCGGTGTTCCACCCCAAGGGCGGGATCATCCGGCAGGAGATGGAGAACTACTCGCGCCAGCGGCACGTCGAGGCGGGCTACGACTTCGTCTACTCGCCGCACATCACGAAGGGCGCGCTCTTCGAGACCTCCGGGCACCTCGACTGGTACCGCGACGGCATGTACCCGGCGATGCACCTCGACGCCGAGCACAACGAGGACGGTACGGTCCGCAAGCCCGGCCAGGACTACTACCTCAAGCCGATGAACTGCCCGTTCCACGACCTGATCTTCCGCTCGCGCGGGCGTTCCTATCGGGAACTGCCGCTGCGGATGTTCGAGTTCGGTTCCGTGTACCGCTACGAGAAGTCCGGCGTGATCCACGGCCTGACCCGCGTGCGCGGCATGACGCAGGACGACGCGCACATCTTCTGCACCCTGGAACAGGTCCCCGGTGAGCTGAAGTCCCTTTTGGACTTCGTGCTGAACCTGTTGCGCGACTACGGTCTCGACGACTTCTACCTCGAACTGTCCACTCGGAACGAAGAGAAGTACATCGGGTCCGAAGAGGTGTGGGCCGAGGCGACCGAGGTGCTGCGCACCGCCGCCGTGGACTCCGGCCTCGAACTGGTGCCGGACCCGGGTGGCGCGGCGTTCTACGGGCCGAAGATCTCCGTGCAGGCGAAGGACGCGCTGGGCCGCACCTGGCAGATGTCGACCATCCAGCTGGACTTCATGCTGCCCGAGAAGTTCGAGCTGGAGTACACCGCGGGCGACGGCAGCCGTCAGCGCCCGGTGATGATCCACCGCGCGCTGTTCGGCTCGATCGAGCGGTTCTTCGGCGTGCTGACCGAGCACTACGCGGGCGCGTTCCCGGCGTGGCTGTCGCCGGTCCAGGTGGTCGGGATCCCGATCACCGAGGGCCAGGTCGAGCACCTGCGTGAGGTCGAGAAGGCGTTGCGGGCCAAGGGGATCCGGGTCAACGTGGACGCGAGCGACGACCGGATGCAGAAGAAGATCCGCACCCACACCACCCAGAAGGTGCCCTTCATGCTCCTGGCGGGCGCCAAGGACGTCGAGGCGGGCGCGGTGTCGTTCCGGTTCCGCGACGGCGGCCAGATCAACAGCGTCCCGGTGGCCGACGCGGTCGAGGCGATCGCCGGCTGGGTCCAGCGCCGTGAGAACTCCTCGCCGACCGCGGAAGGCTTGGAGGCGGTACTCCGGTGACGGGCCCCGATGGCCCTGAAGTCGTCGGACAGGACGGTGTCGGGATCCCGGACGCGTTGCAGCGCCTGTGGACCCCGCATCGGCTCGCCTACGTGCAAGGGTCGAAGAGACCCGACGAGGGCTGCCCGTTCTGCCATCTCCCGGAGAAGAGCGACGAGGACGCGCTGATCCTCGCGCGGGGGAAGACGGTGTACGCGGTGCTGAACCTGTACCCGTACAACCCCGGTCACCTGATGGCCGTGCCGTACCGCCACGTGGCGGACTACACGGGTCTGACGCCGGAGGAGACCGTCGAGGTGGCGGAGTTCACCCAGCACGCGATGCGGGTGATCCGGGAGGTGTCGTCGGCGCACGGGTTCAACATCGGGATGAACCAGGGTGTGATCGCCGGCGCGGGCATCGCCGCGCACCTGCACCAGCACGTGGTGCCGAGGTGGGGTGGCGACGCGAACTTCATGCCGGTGATCGGGCACACGAAAGTGCTGCCGCAGTTGCTGGGGGAGACGCGGCAGTTGCTGGCGGACGCCTGGTAGCTCCGCTCTTGGGCACAGTCTGAAGTACGTGAAGGCCCCTTGCCTACCTTGAGAGTACGGAAGGGGGCCTTCACATCGTTACCGGAGCTTTCGGTCCAGGTGGTCGTGAGTGGCGTTTCGGGTTAGAACCCGAAACGCCACTCACGACCCACCGGGCCGAGGCCGAAAGCGGGTCAGGCGTTGAGAGCGGCCTGCAGCTCGATGTCGATCTTGACCTTCTCGGACAGGAAGGCGTTGCCCTCCGGGCCGATGCCGAATTCGCGGCGGTTCACGGTGGTGCTGGCCGAGACGCCGAGGGTGGTGGCGTTGTCGTTCGCCGGGTTGGTGCCGATGCCGTTGAACTCGGCCTCGAGCGAGACCGCGACGGTCTTTCCGCGCCAGGTGAGCTCGCCGTCGATGACGTAGTCGCCGTCGTCCTCGCGGATGCCGGTCGAGCGGAAGGTGATGACCGGGTGCTCGTCGACGTGGAAGAAGTCCTCCGACTTGAGGTGCGTGTCACGCCCGTCGACACCGCTGGCGACCGACGAAGCGTCGATCTCGACGGTGACCGAGGAGTCGAGGATGTTGTCCGCGGTGACGACCTCGCCGGTGAAGGCGGTGAAGTTGCCCCGGGACTTCGCCAGGCCGAGATGCTTCACGGTGTAGGCGATGTCGGAGTGCGCGGTGTCGATCGTCCACTTGCCTGCGACGTAGCCCGGGATCTCGGTGGTGGTCATGATTGTCGATCTCCAAAAGTCTGAGTGAGTCTGTGGCGAACCCTCGTCTGATTGAGCGCTCAACAATGACTATAGCGTAATTTGGTTGAGCGCTCAACCAGGGGTAGTATGGGCGTCATGTCCGAACCCCGATGGCTCTCCGACGAGGAGCAAAAAGTCTGGCGCGACTTCTCCGCTGCCACGCGGATGCTGCAGGCGCATCTGGAGGGCCAGCTCCAGCATGAGGCGGGCATGCCCCACACGTATTACGAGGTACTCGTCGCCCTGTCCGAGGCGCCGGGCCGCAGGCTGCGGATGAGCGAACTCGCCGACGCGCGCAAGGCGTCGCGCAGCAGGCTTTCGCACGCTGTCGCGCGGCTCGAGGCGAACGGCTGGGTGCGCCGTGAGTCCTGCCCCACCGACAAACGCGGTTCCTGGGCGGTGCTCACCGCCGACGGTTTCGCCGCACTGGAGGAGGCCGCGCCCGGGCACGTCGAGGCCGTCCGCGAGAGTCTCTTCGATCCGCTGACCCCCGAACAGGTGAAGGCACTCGGGGAGATCAGCGCCGCCGTTTTGGGCAGGCTGTCGCCGAAATGCGCCGCCGCCGAGGCGGAAATGGCGCTGCGGGAAGAGAGTCTCGCGGACCTGGAGGAGACGGCCGAACTGGCCAAAGCGGACTGACCTGAAGCCGGTCCAGGGCGGGCACGACGACGGGTGTCGGTGCGGGTGGATAGGCTTCGGGCGGCCACCCGACCCTGCTGCTTAGGTGCACCTGAAGAACCGATGCTCAACATTTTCGCGCGCGCCTCCGTTTCCCGCGTCACCGACCCGATGGGGAAGGTGCTCGTGCGCGCCGGTCTGACCCCGAACGCGATGACCGTCATCGGCACGGCCGGGGCGGTTCTCTGCGCGCTCGGGTTCTTCCCCAACGACATGCTGCTGTGGGGCACCTTCACCGTCTGGGGCTTCGCGATGCTGGACCTGCTCGACGGCGCGATGGCCCGCGCCCGCGGGTACGGCACGGCGTTCGGGGCCGTCCTCGACGCGACCTGCGACAGGCTGGTCGACGGCGCCTTGTTCGCCGCGATCGCGTGGTGGTGCTTCGTCCACGACGACAACCGCCCGGCCGCGGCCGCCGCGCTGATCTGCCTGGTGCTCGCGCAGGTCATCTCGTACGTCAAGGCCCGCGCCGAGGCCTCCGGGCTGGAAGCCGACGGCGGGCTCGTCGAGCGCGCGGAACGGCTGATCATCGCCCTCGTGGGAACCGGACTGCACGGTCTGGGCGTTCCGTACACCGTGGACATCACGCTCTGGCTCCTCGCGGTGCTTTCGGTGATCACCCTGCTGCAGCGGACAGCCGCGGTGGCCAAGGCGGCGAGGGCGGCCACGGCGGCCGGGCCACCCGCCGCGGAGGGCGGGGCATGAGCGGGTTCTCCCAGCGGCTCGGCGACTTCGGCTACGCGGCGGGCTGGCGGCTCGCGCGCTGGCTGCCGGAGTCGGCGGGAGCGGTGACCTTCGGACTGGGCGCCGACCTCGCCGTCCGGCGGGACGGCGGCGGGGTCCGCCAGCTGCGGAGCAACCTCGCCCGGGTCGTGCCGCAGGCCGACGGCGTCGAACTCGACGAGCTGACCCGCCGCGCGATGCGGTCCTACGCCCGCTATTGGCACGAGATGTTCCGGCTGCCCTCGATGGACCACAAGGAGGTCAGCCGCAAGGTCGCCCAGTCGATCACCGGGGTGGAGAACCTCGACGCGGCCCTCGCCGAGGGCAACGGCGCGGTGATGGCGCTGCCGCACAGCGGGAACTGGGACGCGGCCGGTGTCTGGCTCGCGGATTACCTCGGCGGCTTCACCACCGTGGCGGAGCGGCTGAAACCCGAATCGCTGTACCAGCGGTTCGTCTCCTATCGGGAATCGCTCGGTTTCGAGATCGTGCCGCTGACCGGCGACAGCTCCGCGATGCGCGTGCTGCTCAAACGGTTGCGGGAGAACAAGGCGATCTGCCTGGTGGGGGACAGGGACCTGACGAAGTCCGGGGTGCCGGTCAAGTTCTTCGGCGAGCAGACCCGCATGCCGGGCGGCCCGGCCCGGCTGGCCGCCACCACCGGTGCCGCGCTGATCCCGGCGGGCTGCTGGTTCACCGAGGACGGCTGGCAGATCCGGCTGCATCCGCGGATCCGGGTCACGAACCGGTCCGAGGTCCCGGCGGCCACCCAGGCGCTGGCGGACATCTTCGCCGGGGACATCGCCGCGCATCCGGCCGACTGGCACATGATGCAGAAGTTCTGGCTCTCCGACCTCGAAGCCGGGGAACAGGCCGACCTCGGCGAAGCGAGCTGAACCCGATGGCTCAGGCACGGGTCATGAAGATCGGGATCGTCTGCCCGTACTCGTTCGACGTGCCGGGCGGCGTGCAGGGACATGTCATCGATCTCGCGAAGGCGCTCCTGTCGCGCGGGCACGAAGTCTCGGTGCTCGCCCCCGCGGACGAAGACTCCGACGTCCCCGATTTCGTCGTCCCCGCCGGTAAGGCGCTCGGCATCCCGTACAACGGCTCGGTCGCGCGGCTGCAGTTCGGCCCGGTGTCCTACGCCCGGGTGCGGCGGTGGATCCGCGACGGCGACTTCGACGTCTTGCACTTGCACGAGCCCGCCGCACCGAGCCTTTCCCTGCTGGCGCTGAAGGTCGCGGACG
The DNA here is from genome assembly GCF_042647925.1 of Amycolatopsis speibonae. Taxonomy (NCBI): domain Bacteria; kingdom Bacillati; phylum Actinomycetota; class Actinomycetes; order Pseudonocardiales; family Pseudonocardiaceae; genus Amycolatopsis; species Amycolatopsis speibonae. Next base: position 69,953 of record NZ_JBHRWK010000019.1, on the reverse strand, counting down.
GCCCGATCGTGGCGACCTTCCACACCGCGACGACGCGTTCGCGCACGCTCGCGGCGTTCCAGCCGGTGCTGCGCCCGCTGCTGGAGAAGATCACCGCGCGGATCGCGGTTTCGGCACTGGCCCGCCGGGTCCAGGTCGAGCACGCCGGCGGTGACGCGGTCGAGGTGCCCAACGGCGTCGACGTCGACTTCTTCTCCCGCGCCCTCCCGCTGGACGGTTACCCGCGAGCGGGTGGCACGGTCGGGTTCGTCGGGCGGTACACCGAATCCCGCAAGGGGATGGGGGTGCTGCTGGAGGCGTTGCGGCTGCTGCTGCCGGAGTTCGAGGAGCTGCGGCTGCTGGTCGTCGGCCGCGGCGACGCCGATCAGCTCCGGCGTGCGGCGGGGGCGGAGCTGGCGCCGCACATCGAGCTGCTCGGCCAGGTCGACGACGAGACGAAGGCGCGAGCGTTGCGCAGCGTCGACGTCTACTGCGCGCCGAACACGGGCGGCGAGAGTTTCGGGATGATCCTCACCGAGGCGATGGCGGCGGGCACCCCGGTGCTGGCGAGCGGCCTGGACTCGTTCCGCCGGGTCCTCGACGACGGCAAGGCCGGGATGCTGACCGAAACCGGCGACGCGGCGGCCTTGGCCGACGGATTGCGTGAGCTGCTCGGCGACCCGGCACAACGGGCGTCGCTGGCGGCGGCCGCGGGGGAGCGGGTCGCGATGTTCGACTGGTCCGTGGTCACCACCCAGGTCCTGCGGGTGTACGAGACCGCGATCGCCGCCGACCCCAGGCGGGTCGGCGCGGGCGAACGCGAGTTCAGCCGATGACGACCTGGGTGTGGATCGGCGGGCCGGCGGCCGCGATCGTGGTGCTGGGCGGACTCTTCCTGCTCGCGACGGCGAACAGGCTGGACAGGCTGCACGTCCGCACGGACGCGGGCTGGGCCGCGCTCGACGCCGCACTCGCGCGGCGGGCAGTCGTCGCGAGGGCGGCCGCCGCGATCCTGGGTGACGACGAACTACGCGGGCTGGCCGAGCGCGCCGAGCGGGCGAAGAGGCCGGATCGCGAAGCCGAGGAGAGCGAACTGACGCTGCGGCTGGCACGCGTCGACCGCGCGACCTTGCCGCCGACGCTGGCCGAGGAGCTGACCGACGCCGAGCACCGCGTCGTCATCGCGCGGAGAGTGCACAACGACGCCGTCCGTGACACTCTGCACCTGCGGCGGCGCCGGAAGGTCCGGTACTTCGGCCTCGCCGGTACCGCCCGGCTCCCGGAATACTTCGAAATCGCCGAACCCGACCTGTAGGAGGACGAAACCGTGAGCGATCGCGTTCTGGTGGCGGTGTTCGCGACGCCGGTGGCGTCGTTCCTCCTGCGCTACGGCAAGGATCTCGGGTACACGCCGGTGTTGTTCGAGCCGGACGGCGCACGGGCGACGGACGTCGAGGGCGGCTTCGAAGCCGTCACGACGGTGCCGGAACTCGGAACGGACGCCGACGTGGTCGTCACCGATCACGACCGGCCCGAACTCGGCGAGGTGCTCAAGGCCGTGCTGGATCGCCCGGCCAGGTGGGTCGGGGTGCTGGGCAATCCGCGCTACGCCGGGCCGCACGTCGCCGCGCTGAAGGCGCTGGGCGTTCCGGACGGCGAGATCGCCCGCGTGCATCGCCCGGTCGGGCTGAACATCGGCTCCCGCACACCGCCCGAGATCGCCGTCGCCACCGTGGCAGGCCTGCTGGCCGACCGGAACGGACGGCCGGGCGGCTTCGAGTTCTAGTTCGCGATCGCTCCTTCCGGCATCGGCTCGAACCGGGCGTGCCTGCGGGTGAACGTCGCCGTGCCCGAGGTCAGTGAACGCAGGTCGATCGCGTAGCGCAGGAGTTCCACGGCGGGTACCTCGGCGCGGATGACCGTGCGGCCGCCCTCGCCCGATTCGGTGCCGAGCACACGGCCGCGCCGGGACGAGAGATCACCCAGCACGGTGCCCAGATGTTCGTCCGGAAGCCGCACCGCCACTTCTTCGAGTGGTTCGAGCAACGCGATCTTGGCCGCCGCGGCGGCCTCCTTCAGCGCCAGCGCGCCCGCTGTCTGGAACGCGGCGTCCGACGAGTCGACACTGTGCGCCTTGCCGTCGACGAGGGTCACCCGGATGTCGATCAGCGGATGGCCGTCGCCGAGCCCTCGCTGAGCCTGGGCACGGACGCCCTTCTCGACACTCGGGATGAACTGGTGGGGCACCGAGCCGCCGACGACCTTGTCCACGAACTCGAAGCCCGAACCCCTCGGCAGCGGCTGGACTTCGATGTCGCAGACGGCGAACTGGCCGTGACCGCCGGACTGCTTGACGTGCCGCCCGTGCCCGCGGCCCTGTCCGGCGAAGGTCGAGCGCAGGCTGATGCGGACGGGTTCGGTGTCCACGTCGGCGCCTCCCGCGCGCAGCCGCGACAGCACGACGTCGGCGTGGGCCTCGCCCATGCACCACAGCACGAGCTGGCTGGTCTCGGCGTTGCGGTCCAGCCGGAGCGTCGGGTCGCCCGCGACGAGCCGGGAAAGGTTGCGCGCCAGGGTGTCCTCGTCGCTGCGCGTCTTCGCGATGACCGCGACCGGCAGCAGCGGTTCCGGCATCGTCCACGGTTTCATGATCAGCGGGTCCTCGGGCGAGGAGACGGTGTCGCCCGTTTCCGCCGAGCCGACCTTCGTGAGCGCGCAGAGATCACCCGCGACGCAGTACGGGACTTCGCGCAGGTTCGCGCCGAGCGGTGAGTACAGGTGCGCGACCCGCTCGTCGGCGTCGTGATCCTCGTGACCGCGCTCGGCGAGGCCGTGGCCCGAGACGTGCACCGGCCGTTCCGGGCGCAGTGTCCCGGAGAACACCCGCACCAGCGACACCCTGCCGACGTAGGAGTCGACCGCGGTCCGCACCACTTCGGCCGCCAGCGGCCCGTCGGGATCGGCGCGGAGACCGGCGTGCGGTTCGCCGGTGGGTGAGGTGACCTCCGGCGGGACGTGCTCCAGCGGCGAGGGGAAGGCGCGCACGATCCCGTCGAGGAGTTCGGCGAGCCCGACCCCGGTCGTCGCGCACACCGGGATCACCGGGTGGAAGGACCCGCGGGCGACGGCGGTTTCGAGGTCGGCGATCAGGGTGTCCTCGGGGATCTCTTCGCCGGAGAGGTACCGGTCCATCAGGGACTCGTCCTCGCTCTCGGCGATGACCCCTTCGATCAGTTCGTTGCGGGCCTCGGTCATCCGGGTGAGCTCGGCGCCGTCCGGTTCCCCGATCTCGGGCGGGAAGCCCTTCGAGTAGTCGAAGTAGCGACGCGTGATGAGGCCGACGAGCCCGTCGCGAGCGGGCAGATACAGCGGGAGGACGCCGGCGCCGAAGGCCTCCTGACAGGCCGCGATCTCGCCCGCGGGGTCGGCGCGGTGATGGTCGAGCCGGGAGACGACCACCGCCCTCGGCATCCCGACCGCCGCGCACTCCTCCCAGACCGCGACCGTGGCCGCGTCGACGCCTTCCGCGGCGCAGACCACGAACAACGCCGCGTCGGCGGCGCGGAGCCCGGCCCGGAGCTCGCCGACGAAATCGGCGTATCCGGGGGTGTCGATGAGGTTGATCTTGTGGTCCTGATGCAGCACCGGCGCGACCGAAAGGCCGACCGACCGCTGCTGCCGGACCGCGGCGGGGTCGTGGTCGCAGACCGTGGTGCCCTCCACGACCGAACCCGCCCGTGTCACCGTGCCGGAAGCGGCGAGCAGCGCTTCGGCGAGTGTCGTCTTGCCTGATCCCGACGGGCCGACGAGGACGACGTTGCGGACTTTCGCCGGGTCGTCCACAGCGACGGCGGCCCCGGAGTCTCCGTTCTTGCTCTGTTTTTCGACCATGCCGGTCTCCTCACCACACGATGCCGCGTACAGGTGTGTCCTCGATCACACACCCGCGACGCCCGTCGCGGCAAGGCGACCGGCGAGGGACCCCCCGAATGTCGACCCGGCGTTATGCTTGATGGCGGACACCCGGAGGCGAATCCGAACCGAATCCGACGGTGGGGGATGACCGATGGAGCTCGACAGGCGAACGGTGTTACGGCTCGCAGGTGCGGTCCCGGTGCTGGCGGCGGCGCCCGCGTTGCTCCCCGGGCACGGCGGCGGGGACGAGTGGGAACGGTTGCGCGCCCGGTTGTCGGGCACGCTGTTCCGGCCCGGTGAACCCGGGTACGACGAAGCCCGGCTCGGATTCTTCTCGCTGTACGACCACCGGCTGCCGGCCGGTATCGCGGTCTGTGCGAACGAGGACGACGTCCGGCGCTGTGTCGATTTCGCGGCGCGGCACCACGTGCCGATAGCGGCGCGCTCGGGCGGGCACGGCTACGCGGGTTATTCCATAGTGGACAGAGGACTCATCGTCGACCTGTCCCGGCTGAACACGATCGGGATCGTGGCGGGCGGTCGCGCGACGATCGGGGCGGGCGCGGTACTCGGCCAGGTGTACGAAGCACTGGCGGCGGCGGGTCGCGCGCTCCCGGCCGGTAGCTGCCCGCAGGTCGGCATCGCGGGCCTGACGCTCGGCGGCGGCATCGGCGTCTTGGGTCGCAAATACGGGCTGACCTGCGACAACCTGGAGTCCGTCCGCTTCGTCGGTGCGGACGGCAAACTGCGGCTCGTGTCGGCGGAAACCGCGCCGGACCTGCTGTGGGCGTTGCGCGGCGGTGGCGGCGGCAACTTCGGCATCGTCACGTCGTTCACCTTCAGGACGGCGGCCGCGCGCACGCTGACGAACTTCGCGCTGACCTTCCCGCCCGCGGTACTCGCCGACCTCGTCGCGGCGTGGCAGGAGTGGCAGCCCGCGATGCCGGACGAACTGTGGTCCGGGATGGGCCTCGGCTCCGACGCGGTGAACTGCGGCGGCTGTTTCGTGGGCCGGGCGGCGCAGCTGAATCCGCTGCTCGACGATCTCGTCCGCCGTGTCGGCACCGAGCCGCTCACCCGTGAAGTGACCGAACAGGGCCACCTCGCCACCATGCGCGCCTTCGCCGATCAGGTCGAGTTCCCCGCCGCTGTCGACCAGCGAGGGGAGTACGTGGCCACTTCGAGAATGCTGACCCATCCGGTGCCCGACCCCGACGCGCTGGCGTCGTTGCTGACGAGCGACCCTCACCTGTACTCGATCGTGGACGCGTACGGCGGCGCGATCGCGCGGATGCCTTCGAGCGAGTCGTGCTTCCCGCACCGGTCCGCGCTGGGCAGCATCCAGATCACCCGTGGCCTGGACGGCGGCGAGACGAAGGCGCGGCAGGTGATCGGCCGGGTCCGGGACGAGCTCGGCCGGGAGTACGGGCAGGCCGGATACGTCAACTACATCGACCCTGAGATGCCGGACTGGGCGAAGGCGTACTACGGAGACAGCCTGCCGCGGCTGCGGCGGGTCGCGCGGAAGTACGACCCTGACGGCCTGTTCGCCTTCGAACAGGGCCTGGCCCGCTGGATCCCTGGCTCGGGGTGCGCGCCAGATCACCCAGTGGACTGCTGAAATCGCCGCGAACTGGCCTGCTTCAGAGGTCCAAAAGCGGCCTACCCTCGGAGGCATCATCCCATCTCGCGCGTTTTCCGAAAGGTCCAGCAGTGTCTGACGACTCCACGAACACGGCCACCACCTCGCTCACCGGCACCGCCCGGGTCAAGCGCGGGATGGCGGAGATGCTCAAGGGCGGTGTGATCATGGACGTGGTCACCGCCGAGCAGGCGAAGATCGCCGAAGACGCCGGCGCCGTCGCGGTGATGGCGCTCGAGCGGGTCCCCGCCGACATCCGCGCGCAGGGCGGTGTCGCCCGGATGAGTGACCCGGATCTGATCGACGGCATCATCGAGGCCGTCTCGATCCCCGTCATGGCGAAGGCCCGCATCGGCCACTTCGTCGAGGCGCAGCTGCTGCAGGCGCTCGGCGTCGACTACATCGACGAGTCCGAGGTGCTGACGCCCGCCGACTACGAGAACCACATCGACAAGTGGGCCTTCACCGTGCCCTTCGTCTGTGGTGCGACCAACCTCGGTGAGGCGCTGCGCCGGATCAACGAGGGCGCGGCGATGATCCGCTCCAAGGGCGAGGCCGGCACCGGCGACGTCTCGAACGCGACCACGCACATGCGCAAGATCCGCGCGGAGCTGCGCCGCCTTTCCTCGCTGCCCGAGGACGAGCTTTACGTTGCGGCGAAGGAACTTCAGGCCCCGTTCGACCTCGTCAAGGAGGTCGCGGCGAAGGGCAAGCTTCCCGTCGTGCTGTTCACCGCGGGTGGCATCGCGACCCCGGCCGACGCCGCGATGATGATGCAGCTCGGTGCCGAAGGCGTGTTCGTCGGCTCCGGCATCTTCAAGTCCGGCAACCCGGCACAGCGCGCCGAGGCGATCGTCAAGGCGACCACGTTCTACGACGACCCGGACGTCATCGCGAAGGTTTCGCGCGGTCTCGGCGAAGCCATGGTCGGCATCAACGTCGACGACGTGCCCGAGCCGCACCGTCTTTCCGAGCGCGGCTGGTAAAGCCCGGCGCATTCACCTACGGGACGGCCTGGGGCTCTCGAAAGCCCCAGGCCGTCCCGTACCTGAATCAGGGGGTGGAGCCATTCCTGGTCATCACGCTGCCCTGTGCCACGGCACTGAGCGTCGTGGTTCCGTCCTGGCCGACCACGTGGAGATCGCAGCGGCAGGTGGCTTGACGGCGGCCGCTGTGCAAGACCACCGCCTCCGCGACGAGCCGGATTCCTTTGGCAGGCCGTAGATAGTCGATGCTGAATCCACTGGTGAGAATGGCCGGTCCCAGCGTCGTCCCGGCGGCGAAGGTGATCGCGTTGTCCGCGGCATAGGCGAGTACGCCGCCGTGGAGATAGCCGTTCTGTTGCAACAGATCCTCGCGGATGTCGAGCTCCAGGGCCGCCGCGCCGTTCCCGAACGAGGCCACCCTGGTGCCGAGCAAAACGCTGAACGGTTGCGCGGCCAGGCCCTTCCGGGCGTCTTCGAGGGTCAGTGAGGTCATCAGAGCCACGCTTTCAGATCGGCCAAATCCACCATGGGCATTCCCCAGCGCAGCGCCGCCACTTCGAGGTCGGCGCTGCCCGCCATCGTGCCGTCGGGGTTCATCACTTCGCAGCAAACGCCGACCGGAGGAAGACCGGCGGCGGTGCACAACGCAACAGTCGCTTCGGTGTGCCCGGACCGGTCGGCGAGCAGGCCCGGCCGAGCGGCGAGCGGGAACACGTGCCCAGGACGCAGAAAGTCCTTGGCTGTCGCGTCCGGATCGGCCAGTTTCCTCACCGTGGCGGCCCGCTCGGCCGCGGAGACGCCGGTGCCCGTGCCCGCGGCCAGGTCGACCGGTATCGACCAAGCCGTTCCTTGCCGGTCGCCTTCGCCGGGCATCGCCGCGATTTCGAGGCGTCGCAGCACTTCCGGCGCGCACGGTACCGCGGGAAAGCCGCAGACCTCGGTCAGCAGGAAGGTGAACGATTCGGGTCGGAGACGAGCGCCTGCGAAGATGACGTCGCCCTCGCCTTCGGTTTCCGGGTCCCAGACGATGACACCGCCACCGGCGGCGAGCTGGCGCACCACCTTCTCCACACCGGCGCGTCCGTCGACACGACCGGCCCACGGTAGCCGGGGCAATGCCTTGCCCACCGCCGACAGAGGGGCCTTCTCCGCCAACCGGCCGACCAGGTCGAGTTCCAGATTCACCCGGTCTCCGGCCTTCAGATCGCCGAGGGTGGTGGCCGAGCGGGTCATCGGGAGCAGCACGACCGAAATCCGGTCACGCAGGACCTCTGCGATGGTGACACTGACGCCGTCGAGGGCGATCGGGGACTTCGCGAGCAGCCTGTCCAGCAAACGCTGCGGCGGCCGGAGCCAGATCCGGCGGGCATCGCCTTCGTCGTCGATCCGGATGACCTTGCCGACGGCGTCGACGTAGCCCTGGACCAGGTGACCGTCCAGCGGGTCCCCGACCTGAAGCGGCGTCTCGACGTTGACAGGGTCGCCGGCGGCAAGCGCGTCGAACGTCGACCGGCGCCGGGTTTCCGCGGAGAGCACCGCCTCCAGGACACCGTCGACCGGCCGCACGGTGAGCCGTACTCCGTTGACGCACGCTGATCCGCCGTCGCGGACGCGGTCCGCGCTCTTCGGCGCCCGCACACACAGCACGTCGCCTTTGATCTGTTCGATGGCTCCAAGCTCGCCGATTCGCCCAGTGAACATGAATCAACACCCCGTTTTGACGCCGTACCCAGGAAGCCCGGCGATGGCCGGACACAGGGACGCGGGGTCTCACCGCCTGGTCCCGGAATCACACCGGGTCGTTCCACCCCCTCGGCGGAACCGGCCGACTATACGGCCACACCGTGGAATCGCACCACGAGTCGATCATAGCCACATCGTGGATCACTTTGGCGGGGAAACGTGGTTGCCGTCCGAGGGTGTGTTCGAACCCTATAGGCGGTGTCGTTCCCGCCTATAGGGTTCGCGGCATGAGTCCGGAGATCCAGTTCGCCGACCGCAACTTCAAGCTCGCGGTCGTCCAGGAGCTGATGTACAACCAGGATCTCCTCCCGAAATTCGACCCGCGGGAGTACGCCGCCGAGCGGGGTTTCACCTTCGACGGAGGGAGCGTCGAGGCGGTACCCGAGGCGCTGGCTTACTTCGACGCGCTCGAGGTCCCCGTCGAGCTTGCGGAGAAGATCACCGAGATCGAGATGGACGGCGGCAACGAGATCTACCTCGAGATCGCGCCGAACTGGGATGGCGAGGACGGGCTGTTCGACGTCGACGAGTTCGCCGACGTCGAGCACTTTCCCCACCTGAAGTCGATGACCCTGCTCTACACGGGCAACGACGAGGCTCTGGAGACGTTGCGGGCGCGCGGCATCGAAGCAGACTGGCTCTGACCCGGCCGTGTCCGGACCCCTTACGGCTCCCGAGCAGGCGCTGAGCGAGGGTAAGGGGTCGATCCGCGCCGGTATGTAGTGATCACCCGATGCTGGAAGGCACCCCTCAGGACGAATCTGGTCACTACCGAACGAGGTAGTGAGTTCCTGAGGAGAAACAGTGATGAACAGCAACGACGTTCTGCTCGCTGGGGTACTGGCCGAGGTGGACTACCGGACCGAGCAGATGCTGAAGGCCGGTCGCAGCGGGTGGGTCGAGCGGGCCCGCCGGGCGGGTAAGCGGATCCGCGTGCACCGTGCCGAGATCCGGGTGTCGGCTCAGTAGCGCCCCCGGATGTCGGCGAACAGGGCGAGGGCAGCGGAAACGACCGCGTCGGGCCGCTGCTCGGGAATGAGATGCCCGCAGTCTTCGAGTACGCGGACGCGCAGGTTGTCCGCGTACCGCTCACCACCGCGCAGGAAGGCCTGCGGCACGAGGACGTCCCGGCCGCCGACGAGGATTTCGGTCGGTACGTTCAGCCGAAGTTCACGGTAGCGCCGGAGCCGGCGCAGGTCGTGGACGACGAACTGCCAGTTCAGGGCCTGGCCCGCTCGCGCGTGGGCGGGCAGGCGGCTGTCCTCGGTGAACTCGGCGATCGCGTCGTCCGCCGCGCCCCAGCGGCGAAGCAGAAGTCCGGTCAAGCCGGGCCAGTGCCGCAACACCGCCGATCCGAGCAGCGGGTACTCCCAGAGCGCGGTGTGCCAGAACCGCCAGGCCTGTGCGCGGATCGCCGCCCGGTCCGGCCACGGATGCGTCATGTTGAGCGCGAGATGGTTCTCGATCCGTTCCGGCGCGCGAAGGCAGAGGAAAAAGCCGGTCCACGCGCCCCAGCCGTGCGAGACGAGCGAAACCCGCTCCAGCCCCAGCGCGTCCAGCAGGCCGATCAGGTCGTCGACGCGAGTCTGGGTGTCGTAGCCGGTTTTCGGCGAATCCGACCAGCCCGCGCCCCGGAAGTCCGGGCAGAGTACGCGGTGGTGTTCGGCCAGGCCGGGGAGCACCTGGCGCCAGGCGTACCAGTGCTGCGGGAAACTGTGCAGCATCAGCACCGGCGTTCCGGTACCGGCCTCGGCGACGTGCAGCCGGAGACCGGCGACGTCCACGAACCGGTGCCTGACCCCGGCTACCTCGGGGAACGGTCTCATCGGCGTGTCCTTTCCTTCGGCGTTCTTGACCGAAAGAGGAGCGGCGAGCCGAGGACGTTCCCGGCGGAAATGTGACCTGCGTCCCGGGAACCATCCGGGGTTCGCCGTCCTCTGTCAGTCGGGATCCCGCTAGGTGAGGAGGCGAATGCCCGAACTCGACGAGCTTGTGCGCACCGCCCAACGTGGTGACGCGCTCGCCATGCAGGAGCTGCTCAGCCTGCTCACGCCGTACGTCGGGCGGTTGTGCGGCCCGATCGCGCTGGACGACGGGCCCGACGCCGCTCAGGAGGCGCTGATCGCGATCTTCCGGAGTCTGCCGCGGCTCGCCGAGCCCGCCGCGGTGTTCGGCTGGGCGCGCGCGATCGCGGTCCGCGAGGCCGTGCGGGTGGCGAAACGGGCTCGGCGGGTCGTTCCCGCCGAACTCGCCGAAGTCCCGGCCGCCGGCGATCCGGAGCTCGCCGTCGACATCCGTGACGTGCTCGACAGGCTGAGCCCCGAACACCGCGCGGTGCTGATGCTCCGCGACGTCGAAGGTCTCGACGAGCAGGCGGCGGGGGAGTTGCTGCGGGTGCCTGCCGGCACGGTGAAGTCGCGGCTCTTCCGCGCGCGGAAAAGCTTCCGAAAGGAGTGGGACCGATGAGCTGGCCGGTCACCGAACTCGACGCGGTCGCCCGGATGCGGGTACTGGCCGCGGCCCTGCCCGGCGCGTTCCTCGCCGAGACTGTGCTCGACGCGCCCTTCGAACGGGTCTGGGCGGTCGCGGCGGACCTGGAAAACGAGCTGCCGCGGCTGCTGCGCACCATCCGTTCGGTGCGGATCGTCCGTGATGACGGCGAAGACCTGGTCGCCGACATCACGGGCCACTTCGGGCTTCGGGACTCCTTCGACATCGCCCTGCGGCCCGGCTGGTGCGTGATGCAGAGCGGCCGGGTGGTCGGCGGGATGGCCGCTGTCGCCGAAGGCGCCGGGACGCGCTTCGCGTTCCTCGGCGCGCTCCGCGTGCCGGGCACTCGACCGCTCGGGCCGGTCCTGAGTCTGGCCGGCAGGCCGCTCGGTCGCGGCATGCACACGCGGCTCCGTGACCGCGTGGCCGGAACGGATGACTGAGGGTTCTGTCCATTTCGGACCACGGCGGCGCCGCCGTTTGTAAGGTTCGGGGTATGAGCCAGCCGATCCCGTTCGCCGACACCAACTTCAAGCTCGCCGTGGTCCAAGAGCTGATGTACAACCAGGAACTCCTGCCGAGGTTCGACCTGCGGGAGTACGCCGCCGAGCAGGGCTTCACCTACGACGGCGGGAGTGTCGAGGCGGTGCCTGAGGCCTTGGCCTACTTCGCGGCGCTCGAGGTCCCTGCCGAGCTCGCGGAGAAGATCACCGAGATCGAGATGGACGGCGGCAACGAGATCTACCTCGAGATCGCGCCGAACTGGGACGGCGAGGACGCGCTGTTCGACGTCGACGAGTTCGCCGACTTGCGGCACTTTCCCAACCTGAAGTCGATGACGCTGCTCTACACGGGCAACGAGGAGGCGCTGGAGACGGTGCGGGCACACGGCATCGAGGCGGACTGGCTCTAACGCGTCAGGGGCACGACGCTCGTCTCGTGGACTTCCCGCGCCGCGGAGACGTCGAGATCGAGATGGACGAAATCCGGGTTGTAGCGCGCCAACAGGTAGAAGGCTCGTCCCGCCATGGTCAGGCTGTCCAGCGATTCGATGCCGCGGTCCATCGCCGCCAGTTCGAGTTCGGCACTCGGGATCTCCCAGCGTCGGGAGAACCAATCGAGAATCCGTTCGGACGAGAGATCGTTGATGTCGTGTTCCCAGTTCTCCTCGAACACGCGATCGTTCACGTCCCAGGCCAGCTGGACGAGGTGTCGCGCGTCCTGCCAAGGAGGTTGGTGGCGCAGATGCCGGATCGCGAGTTCGTCCCAGGTCAACCCGGGGTGCACGCGAAAGCTGCGGACGAGGAACGTGACCAGCTGATCGGGCAGGAGCAGGGTGTCGCGTTCGGTTCGGGTCGACCATTGGGTGAGGAACTCGAGCCGGGAGGGGTCGGCCGGGAGCCGGTAGAGACCGCGGTGCTCGCCGTGGCGGAGGGCGATCTGTTCCAGATCCTCGTCGTCCGCGGCGGGTGAATTCGCGCCACATTCCTTGGCACAGGCAGTCTTCAGCGCGCGGAGAATCAGTTCCCGGTGGAACCGGGGGTAGTCGTCCGCGAACAACTGGCAAGCGCGCAGTGCGCCGAGATGCCCGTGGCGTGGGGAGTCGCCGATGTCGAGACCCGACGCGGCGATCTGCCACGAGCAGAGGAAGGACGTCCGGTTCACCGGCGCGACAGCGGGTGACGTCGAACGCTCGGCTCGACTGGCCTGACGCAGGGAATCCAGCAGCAGCAACGCGTCTTCGCGTTTGGGATCGAGACGATGAGCCAGGCAGTACCGGCGGATCTCGTGAACGGTATCCGCGTCGATTCCTGCTTCCCGGCCTGCCGTGACCAGGCCATCGTAGGAGCGTCGTCCGAATGGCCAGGCGGCCAGCGTGGCGACGAGACGTGTCGCTGTCCCGCTGTCGCAAACGCCGTCTTCCACCGCCCGCGACAGGGTGGCCCGCAGGCACACCAGCGGTTCGGACAGCGGCCGGTACCGCTCGTCCGGCGTGCTGTGCAGCAGGGTGACCTCGTCGTCCGCTTCCAGAATCCCGTCACGGTAGTCCGCGTAGATCCCGCCGATTCCTTCCATGCCGAAGGAGTCCAGTTCGGCGGCGCGGAGCGCGCCCATGCTGGCGGCGCCGAGAACTCGGACGCCGTGGCTCAGCAAAGCCAGGATTTCCTTGTGGCGGACCGTGCCGACCTGGTGGAAGTAGCCGTCGACGATACCGACGACGTCGCCGGGCTCCAGGGACAGCCGCAGGAGATCGCCCGCGGCCACGGGCGGCAAGACCTCGATCGCCGAGTCCGGCACCAGGTCGGCCGCGTCCGGCAGGCTCGGGCCGATGAAGAGAAGGCAACGAGGCATGATCCTCCGCTCCGAGTTCAGTGAAGCTGCAGAGAAGTGCCGGGGCAGACGACATGTGCCACCGGCACCCCGATTTCAGGCTGCGTCAAGTCGACGTACAAGGGCGCGTGACCGGTCACCAGCTGGATTCTCTCGGCGACCTTTTTCACTTCGCTGTCGAGAGTGGGGAGCGCGGAAGACTCGATGGCGTCGAAGGCGATCGCCGGATTGTCCTGGCCCTCGAAGGGCGGAGAGTCCGACGAACGCCGGACCCCGAAGACGCGGGCTTCCCGGTACGGAGCCTTGCCGATGTCGTCCCGTGCCCCCGCGATGGCCGTGGCGCGAGACTGCGCGGCTTCGGTGAGCGCGCGCGACAGAGCGACCGCCGCGTCCGAGTGCGCGCCGGCACCGGCGAAAGTCGCGGGGAACGCGTCACTCCAGATCAGTACGCTGAAGACCGGGATTCGATACGGGTTCGCCAAGAAGCTCATCTGGACGTGCACTTTCGCCGCGCGATATCGCTCCAGGAGGCCCATCAGCCCGGGGTCGCCGACGGTCTCCGCGTCCACCAGGTTCGGCGTCCCCTCCCGGGCGACCCGCGCGATCGAATCGCGCTCCACGAGTTCGTACATCCCGTGCAGCAGCGCCTCGTCCAGCGTGTTCCCGCTGGCCAGTCCGTTGCTGCTGGACCGGAACAGCGGCGGGGACCACCGCTCGTCGCACCGATAGTCCAGCCGGACGAAATCCGACGGCACCAAGGACTCTCCACCGCCGTCGACCAGGTGCGCGGTCCGCCAAGACAGTCTCGTGTCGGGGTTGAGGTAGTTCCGGCTCGCCAAAGCGAGTTCGTGAACCCGGTATCCGACCAGCGGCTCCACCTCGCAGACCGAACCCGTCTGTGTAGAGGGCTTCAGGGGATTTTCCGCGTGCCACAGCTCGACACTTTCCATCGCCGCCGAAACCCGGGCGAGCTCGCGGCTGTTTCCTTTGCCTTGCGAAACCGACAGGGTGAACGAATTCGGCCTGACCGCTTGGAAAACCGGGATCCCGATCTCGTCGAGCCAGGTGACGTCGGCGACACGGGTGATGACGAGCCGCGGCAGTTTCGGCTTGATCCACCGCCAGGTCTCTTCGGGGAGGCGGCTCCGATGAGTTCCGTCGAACACCACTTTGGCCGAACTCGGTTCTCCTTGCCCGGTTGCCTGAGCCGTCTGGTGCATCGTCTTCATCTCATTCCCCTGTGCGGGAGGCGAATCGGAACCCGACCGGGCCGGCGGCAGGGCGCGCCGCCGCCGGCCCGACGCGAATCAGCGGCCGTTGAGTTCGCTGTACTCCGGCGCTCCCTCGCCCTCGACCAAGGGGAAGTGATAGGCGGAGATCTTCGCGGATCGGACGTCGGTCAGGTCGGCTTCCAGGTCGGAAGCGGTGGGCAGCACGAGACCATTCATCTGCGTGTTCCTTTCTTTCGCACCTTCTCGGGGATTTCCCGGTGACCCAGGGAAACTCGGCGGAGGCTGATCCGGACTTCCAGATTTCAGCGTCGCCAGGGGAAGGTCAATGCGTTTGCCCGAACAAAGATCTTCTGTTGTCCGAACGCACATCGGTACCGATCCGCTCCGGACAGTCACCGCGTGCACGAAGCCGTGCCGGATCAGCCGCGCCAGTGCGCCTCCGGCACCGCGGGGACCCGGTGACCTCGGTGGCCGGTCATCTCCTTGTTCGCGAACAGCGCGTTGAGCACCGCCTCTTCGGTCGCCTGGACCACGGCCTCGAAGAACGGGTCGAGCCTGCCCCACGGGACGAACCGGAGGTTCTCGTACTCGGCCTCTTCCGTCCGCGGGAACCGGCTGGTGAGCGAGCCCGGGTTCGCCGTGCTGAACGCGAGGAAGAGGTCGCCGGAAAAGTGCGAGCCCGTGGTGCCGGTGCGGGCGAGGCCGAGCGGGACCCGGCGCGCGAGCGACGTGCACTGGCCGGGCAGCAGGGGAGCGTCGGTGCCCACGATCACGATCACCGACCCCGCGCCCGACGGCGCCGACCATTCCTCCTCCATCGGGTTGTCGGCGCGGAGTTCCAGCCCCACGGGCTCACCCGCCACGGTGAGCTCGCGGCGCGAGCCGAAGTTGGCCTGTACCAGGACACCCACGGTGTACTCGTCGTCCCCATAGGACACCACGCGGGAGGCCGTGCCGGTGCCGCCCTTATAGCCGTAGCAGATCATCCCGGTTCCGCCGCCGACGGAGCCTTCGTCGACGGGCCCGGTCCGCGCGGCGTCGATCGCGGCGATGGCGTGTCCACTGTGGATGGTCGGCGCGGTGCTGTCGTTCAGGTAGCCGTCCCAGGTCTCCGCGACCACCGGCAACAGCCATTCGGCCGCGACGTCGGGCCGTTCGCGCACCACCCAGTCGATCACGCCGCGATGGCACGCGCCGACGGCGTGCGTGGAGGTGATCAGCACCGGCAAGGTCAGCGACCCGGTCTCCGCCAGCCAAGCGGTGCCGGTCATCTCGCCGTTGCCGTTGAGGGCGTACGTCCCGGCCGCGCAGGGCACGGCGAAATCCTCGTGCCCGCGCGGCAGCACGGCGGTGACGCCGGTGCGCACCGATTCGCCTTCGACGAGCGTCGTGAAACCGATCTCGACGCCGGGGACGTCGGTGAGCGCGTTGTGCTCGCCGGTCCGGCCCGGCAGCGGGATACCCAGGTCACGGGCGCGGGTCATGAACGGTCCTCCAAGGGGTTCGAGGTGGCTGTGCGGGCGTAGGAGAGCAGCATCGCTTCGGCTGTCGCGGTTTCCAGCGTCGGCACGGCCTGGGTGAGGTGCAGGCCGTAGCCGTCTTCGAGCGCGACGAGGTTCCGCGCGATCGACACCGCGTCCGCGGTCAAGGTGAACTCGCCGGTGGCCGCGCCCGCTTCGAGGATGCCGGTGTAGATCCGGACCTGCTGCTCGTAGAGCGTGATGTGCCGGGCGGCGTACACGGGATCGCGGCGGGCGATCGTGCCGAGTTCGTAGAGCAGTACGCAGAGTTCGTCCGTAGGGCCGGTGGGCAGGCCACTGCGGATCATCGCCAGCAGCCGTCCGGCCGGGCTCGGCTTCGCGCCGGCGGCCAGTTCCCTCGCCGAACAGAACCGCGCCACCGCCTCACGCTGCACCTCCTGGAGCAGGTCGGTGAGGGTGGGGAAGTAGTACAGGACCGAACCCGACGACAGGCCCGCCCCCTCGGCGATGTCCCGCAGCCGCAGGTTCAGCACGCCGCGGTCGAGGACGGCCTGTCTGGCCACCTCGATCAGTTCGGCCCGTCGTTCCGGTGCCTTGCTCGGTCTCGCCATGGTCTCATTCTTCGAATCTCGTTCGAAAAACGCAAGTGCTGAGCGCGATCAGGTCTTGACGTCACAGGGTGAAGGGCCTTTGATGCGTGCTCAACAGTTCTTCGAAGGAGACTCAAAGAACCACCTTCCAGGAGGTCGGCCGTGTCCACTCCCGCCCTACGCCGCGGTCTGCGCACCCTCGGCACGCTGCTCATCACGCTCTCCGCGATCAGCCCAGCCTCGTCGGTCTTCATCATCGCGCCGGGGGTGATCTCCGGCGCCGGTACGGGCGCCTTCTACAGCTTCTTGGCCGCCGCGGTCGTCGGCGTGTTCATGGCCTTCGTCTACGCCGAGCTCGCGTCGGCGTTCCCGCTGGCGGGCGGCGAGTACGCGATCGTCACCCGCACGCTCGGCCGCTTGCCCGGATTCGCCGTACTCGGCCTGATGATCATCACGCAGGTGCTCATCGTCGCGGTGATCGCGCTCGGTGTCGGCACCTATCTCGGCGTGCTCCTCCCCGGGGTGCCCGGTTCGGTGATCGCCGCCATGACCTGCGTGGTCGCGGCCGGGGTCGGGGTGTTCGACATCAAGCTCAACGCCTGGGTCACCGGGATCTTCCTGGCGATCGAGATCCTCGCGCTGATCGTGGTCAGCGCGCTCGGACTGCTGAACCCGGCGCGTTCGTTCACCGAGCTGCTCGCGCATCCGGTCGCCTCGGACGGCGGCCCGGCCACCGTCGGCGCCATCGCGATCGCCACGTCGGTCGCGATCTTCGCCTACAACGGCTACGGATCGGCGGTGTACTTCGGCGAGGAGACACAGGACGCCTCCCGCGGGATCGCCCGCGCGATCCTGATGGCGCTCGGCATCACGGTGCTGGCCGAACTGATCCCGGTGACCGCGGTCCTGCTCGGCGCGCCGGATCTGAACGCGCTGTTCGCCTCGGAGAACATGCTGTCCTACTTCATCGGCTCGGTCGGCGGCGGAACCCTCGACACCGTGCTCGGCCTGGCCGTCGCGCTCGCGATCATCAACGCGGTGCTGGCGATCGTGCTGATCAGCTCGCGGATGCTGTTCAGCAGCGGCCGCGACCGCGCGTGGCCGTCGCCGGTCAACCGGGCACTGGCCGCGGTGCACCCGAAGTTCGGGACGCCGTGGGTGGCCACCGTCGGTACCGGCCTGGTGGCCGCGCTGCTCTGTTTCGTCGATCCGAAACTGCTGCTGGTGGTGACGAGCACGTCGATCGTGGCGGTCTACGCGGCGCTCTGTCTCGGCGCGATCGTCGGCCGCCGCACCGGCGCGACCGCGCACGCCGCGTACCGGATGCCGTGGTTCCCTGTCGCGCCCGTGCTGGCGCTGGCCGTGCTGGTGTTCGTGGTCTACCAGAACGTGCTCGACCCGGCGGTCGGACGGCCGAGCCTGATCGTCACGGCCTGCGTCGCCCTGCTGTCGATCGGGTACTACCTCCTGGTGCTGCGGCGGAAGGGCGGCTGGAAGCTCGCTGATGTCACCGAAGAGAAGGCCGACGAGCCGGCCGCCTGATCAGGTGTACTCCGCGATCTCGACGCCGTACGTGCCCGGTTCGAGCGCCTCGAAGATGTGCGGCACGTCGCCGGGGTAACAGATGTAGTCGCCGGGCAGCAGTTCGACCGGGTCGTCCTGCGGGCCGACCCTGGCCCGCCCGGCGCTGAGGACCATGTGCTCGACGATGCCGCTCATATGCGGATCCGAAAGCCGGGGCCTCCCGGGCTCGCCGCGAATCAGGTAGACGTCGCGCCGGGCACCGGGTGGGCAGGAACTGAGCAGCGTGCACGCGTAGTCGGCGTGTTCGGCGAACACCGTCGGCCCACTGCCCGAGCGGATGACCTGCACGCGAGGACGTTCGGGCTCGACCACTCGCGAGAACGGGACGTCGAGCGCGACGCACAGCGCCCAGATCGTCTCGACGCTCGGGTTCCCGGTCCCGGACTCCAGCTGGGAGAGCGTGGACTTCGCGATGCCCGCGCGTTTGGCGAGCTCGGTGAGGGACAGCCCGGCGCGGGCGCGTTCCCGGCGCAGGGACGTGGCGATGACGTCCAGTGGTGCGCCGTCGGACGCGGTCGGGGACATGCGTTCGCTCCATCGGTCGTTGCGTTCGCCTTGACGAACACGGCTGCGTTCGTTCATTGTATGATGCTATGCGTTCGATATGGCGAACAACCACTCGTGTCCTGGGGCGCGATCTTCTCCGTGACATCGGGCTGGTCTGCCTCGCCGACACCATTGTCGGCATCTCCTACGGCGCGATCGCGGTCGGCTCCGGCTTCCCGATCTGGGCGCCGATGCTCCTGTCGGTGCTGGTCTTCGCCGGCGCCTCGCAGTTCATGTTCGTCGGCATCATCGCCGCGGGCGGGAGCCCGGTCGCGGCCGTCGCGGCGGGCCTGCTGGCCAACGCGCGCCATCTGCCGTTCGGCTTCGCGATCGGCGACGTCCTGGGGAAGCGGTGGTCGTCGAGGATCGTCGGCAGTCATCTGATGATCGACGAATCGGTCGCGTTCGCGCTGGCCCAGCGCGATGAAGAGCGCCGCCGCGCGGCGTACTGGGTGTGCGGGATCGGGCTGTTCGTGTGCTGGAACGTCGGCGTCCTCGCCGGGGCGTACGCCGGGACAGCGATCAGCGACACCGGCGCCTTCGGCCTCGACGCGGCCTTCCCGGCGGTCCTGCTCGCGCTGGTCCTGCCGTCGCTGCGCGACCGCGCCACCCGGCTGCCGGTGCTTCTCGGGGTGGCCGTCGCGCTGGCCACGACGCCGTTCCTGCCGGCCGGGCTGCCGGTGCTGCTCGCGCTGGTCGGCGTGCTCGCCGGAGTGGCCGCGAAGGAACCCGCCGAACGTGAACCCGAGGGAGTGCGCTGATGGACCCGATGGACCTGATCATCGCCGGCGGCGTGCTCGCCGTCGGGACCTTCGCCTTCCGGTTCGCCGGACCGGTGCTGAAGGCGCGATTCACCGTGTCGCCCAAGGCCGAAAAGCTGATGGCGCGTTCGGCGGTCGTCCTGCTCGCCGCGCTGGTCGCGGTCGCCGCGCTCACCGAGGGACACGAGTTCGCCGGATACGCCCGGCCCGCCGGAGTCCTGGTCGGGGGCGTGCTCGCCTGGCGCAAAGTGCCGTTCGCGCTGGTCGTCGTGGCGGCCGCCGCGACCGCCGCCCTGCTGCGGCTGGCCGGGGTCCCCTGACCTGGCCGTTCCCCGGGGCGCCTAAGCTGAGCGGAAGGTCTTTCGGGAGGTCGGGTGGCGATCGCGACGGGGGCACGGCCGGTGGTCGGCGTGCTCGCACTGCAGGGCGACGTGCGGGAGCACGCCGCGATGGTGGAGCGCGCCGGTGCCCGTGCGCTGCCGGTCCGCCGCGCGAGCGAACTGTCCGAAGTGGACGGTCTGGTGCTGCCGGGCGGCGAGTCGACCACCATGTCGAGGCTGCTTGAGACCTTCGAGCTACTGGAGCCCTTGCGGGAGCGCATCGCGGACGGACTGCCCGCGTTCGGCTCGTGCGCCGGGATGATCCTGCTCGCCCGCCAAGCCCTCGACGGACGTCCTGACCAGCGGCAACTCGGCGGACTCGACGTCGTCGTCCGGCGCAACGCCTTCGGGCGGCAGGTCGACTCGTTCGAAGCCGACCTCGACTTCACCGGCATCGAAGGCGGCCCGGTGCACGCTGTGTTCATCCGCGCCCCGTGGGTCGAAAAGGCGGGCGACGGGGTGGAGGTACTCGCCAGTGTCCCCGAAATGCCGGGCTCGGACGACGCGGCCGCTAGGATCGTCGCGGTCCGGCAGGGGGCGGTACTCGCCACGTCGTTCCACCCCGAACTCACCGGGGACGAGCGCGTGCACAGGCTGTTCGTCGACCTCGTGCGGCAGGCTTAAGCAAAACTGACACTGTGCCCAGCGGCGGGCACAGCAGTAGATGGAGGAGAGATGAGCGGCCACTCCAAGTGGGCCACCACGAAGCACAAGAAGGCCAACCTGGACGCGAAGCGCGGCAAGCTCTTCGCCCGGTTGATCAAGAACATCGAGGTGGCGGGACGCACCGGCGGTGGCGACCCGGACGGCAACCCGACGCTCTACGACGCCATCCAGAAGGCCAAGAAGAACTCGGTCCCGCAGGACAACATCGAGCGTGCCCGCAAACGCGGCGCCGGTGAAGAAGCGGGCGGCGCCGACTGGCAGACCATCACCTACGAAGGCTACGGCCCGAACGGTGTGGCCGTGCTGATCGAATGCCTCACCGACAACAAGAACCGTGCCGCCATGGAGGTCCGGACCGCGCTCACCCGGAACAACGGCTCGCTCGCCGACCCGGGTTCGGTCGCCTACATGTTCAACCGCAAGGGCGTCGTGATCATGCCCAAGGGCGAGGCGGCCGAGGACGACGTCCTCATGGCCGTCCTCGACGCGGGTGCCGAGGAGGTCAACGACCTCGACGAGAACTTCGAGATCGTCTCCGAGGCCACGGATCTCGTCCCGGTCCGGAAAGCCTTGCAGGAAGCCGGTTTCGAGTACGAGTCCGCGGATCTCACCTTCCTGCCGACGGTCAGCGTCCCGCTGGACGTCGACGGCGCGAAGAAGGTCTTCAAGCTCATCGACGCCCTCGAGGATTGCGACGACGTGCAGAACGTTTACGCGAACTTCGATGTGTCGGACGAGGTCATGGCCGAGGTCGGCTGACGGTTGGTCCTGACGACGTGCAGAACGTTTACGCACTGCGCCGGATTCCATGTGTCGGACGAGGTCATGGCCGAGGTCGGCTGATCGATTTTCCCGCCATGCCGTGGAAAATCGGTCCCGGGACTAGGTGCGGGCGCTCGCGTGGGGCAGAATGTCGCGCGTGACGACCTCCGAAGCCGATGCCCTCACCGCCGAAGAAACCGAACTCGTCCAGTGGATCGAGTCGCAGGCGCAGGCGAGAGGGAACGCGGTCATCGCGGTCGACGGCGACGAGAACGACGCTCCCTTCTGTTTCACCGCGTGCGCCTGGGCACTGCACAACGTGGCGGAAGCGGTCGTCATCGGACTGCCAGGGCAGATGGGGCCGGTCCTGCTCGACGCCTACGTCGACCGCGCGGCCGCCGGCGAGATCTTCGAGGTCGGCAAACGCTACGACGATTTCTTCGAGGGCGCGGCGGTGGTCTTCGAACGGGTCGCGAAGGGGCACTATCCCGAGTACTTCGGGCACGCGTTCCTGATCTACCCGGACGGGGACTTCCCGGCACTGCAGATGATCGTCGCCACGCCGGACGGCCACTTCCCGTGGCATCCGGACGCGCCGGAGGGCTTCGCGCAGTACCAGCCGGTGCTGACCGAATCCGGTGACCCGGAGAGCTGGACGCCGGGCGTCGACGGCCCCTGATCCGCTGGTCCTTGAGGCGCTGCTGAGCGAGTCGTCAGTCCGTGAAGGCCTCCTTCCCTACTTTCAGCGTAGGGAAGGAGGCCTTCACGGACTTCGGCGATCGCCACGTTCGCCTCAGGCGCACCGGCAGTCACAGCGGCCGCGCGTGAAGGCACCCCCTCGCGCGGCTCGACCTTGACGCCTCGGCTGAGTACGTGAAGGACCCTTCATTGTGCTAGACGCAGTGAAGGGGGCCATCACGTACTTGGGGAAGGGATGAAGGTCGAGTTTCCTCGGCTCAGCCGCGTGAAGGGGTCCTTCACGCGCAGCCGCTGTGACTGCTGGTGCATGCGGGGCGCATGTGGCGATCCGCGAGGTCTTCACGGACTCGCGCCCAGAATCCAGTAGGCGCCCTTGGCCCTAGCCCGAATCGCCACTCACGACCACCGCGGCACTCACTCCAGCCAGGGCGCCAGGTCCTCCGCCGCCCCTGGAAACTCCGCCACCAAAGCAGCCGCGGACCGAAACTCCACAGAGTCGTCCGTATAAGGCGGCACCACCACCGTCCCGACCAGACTCCACTCACCGGTACTCACCGACGCCTGCCAGACCCCGGCGGGCACCCCCACCTGCGGCCGCTGCCCGGCCGCGACGTCCGGTCCCAGCACCGGCCGCGAGATCCGACCGTCCGGGTGCAGCAGCAGCATCCGCACCGGCGCGCCGGCGTGGTGGGCGTAGATCTCCAGCCGGTCCAGCCGGTGCGGCGCCGAGGTTTCCGGCGGAGCGAGCAGGTAGTAGATCGCGGAGGCGGTCTCGTCGCGCCAGCTCTGCGCCCAGCGGCCGCCCTCCACGGGTAGCGGCTGGAGACCCAGATGGGCGGCGAAGTCGTCAGGGCTCGGCATGTCCTCATCTTGCCCGGAGCCTGCTCCGGGTAGCCTCAGGCTCGAACTGATGTTCGCCGGAGAAGTCGGAGCAGCGGAGGAAAGCGTGCGGGTACTCGGGGTCGACCCCGGTCTGACCAGGTGCGGGCTCGGAGTGGTCGACGGCGGCACGGGCCGCACCGTCCGCGCCGTGGCCGTCCACGTCGTGCGGACCCCGCCGGACGCTGATCTTTCCGTGCGCCTGCTGGGGATCTCCGACGCGGCCGAGCAGTGGATGGATCGCTACAAGCCCGAAGCCGTCGCCGTCGAACGGGTCTTCGCGCAGCACAACGTGCGCACCGCGATGGGCACCGCGCAGGCGGGCGGCGTCGTCGCGCTCGCCGCGGCCCGGCGCGGGCTGCCGGTCGTGTTCCACACGCCGAGCGAGGTCAAGGCCGCCGTCACGGGCTCCGGCCGCGCGGACAAGGCGCAGGTCACCGGTATGGTCATGCGGCTGCTCGGCCTCGAGGTCAAACCGCATCCGGCGGACGCCGCGGACGCGCTCGCGCTCGCCATCTGCCATCTGTGGCGCGAACCGATGCGCGTCCGGCTCGCCGAAGCCGAAGCCAGAGCGGCCGAGATCGCCAAGAACCACAAGGCCAGGCTCGCCGCCGCGGCCAAACAAGCAAAGACTCAGGGAGCGGCTCGATGATCTCCTCGGTACGCGGTGAAATCCTCGCCATCGGTCTCGACCACGTCGTGATCGAGGTCGGGGGAGTGGGCTTCGCCGTGCAGGCCACACCCGCCACTCTCGCGACGCTTCGCCGCGGCGAGGAGGCGATGCTGCACACCGCGCTCGTGGTCCGCGAGGATTCCTTGACGCTGTTCGGTTTCGCCGACGCCGACGCCCGCGAACTGTTCGGCCTGCTGCAGACGGTCTCCGGGATCGGCCCCCGCCTCGCGCTGGCGACGCTGGCCGTCCTCGATCCCGACAAGCTGCGGTCCGCGCTGGTCGAAGGCAACATCACCGTGCTCACCCAGGTGCCCGGCATCGGCCGCAAGGGTGCCGAGCGGCTCACGCTCGAACTGCGCGACAAGGTCACCGCGCTCGCGGGTCCGACCGACGGCTCCCCGGCGGTCATCGCTCCCGGCGCGCTGCGGGACGAGGTCGTCGAGGCGCTCGCGGGTCTCGGCTTCCCGGCCAAACAGGCCGAGCAGGCCGTCGACAAGGTGCTCGGCGAAGGCGACGGCCACACGACGTCCTCCGTACTGCGTGCCGCGTTGGCCACCCTCGGGCGTAAGCGGTAGCCCGCACATGGACTATGAGGCCGTGACGGAATTCGAGGCAGACGAGACGCTTTCTGCCCTGCCGCAGACCGGCGAACGTGAGGTCGAGACCACGCTGCGCCCGCGCAAGCTGGACGAGTTCGTCGGCCAGCCGCGCGTGCGTGAACAGCTCGAACTCGTGCTGGAGAGCGCGCGGCGCCGGGGGGTGCCCCCGGACCATGTCCTGTTTTCGGGCCCGCCGGGGCTGGGCAAGACGAGTATGGCGATGATCGTCGCGGCGGAACTCGACTCCGCCATCCGGATCACCTCGGGTCCGGCGCTGGAACGGGCGGGCGACCTCGCCGCGATGTTGTCCAATCTCGCGCCCGGTGACGTCCTGTTCATCGACGAGATCCACCGCATCGCCCGTCCCGCGGAGGAAATGCTGTATCTCGCGATGGAGGACTTCCGGGTGGACGTCGTCGTCGGCAAGGGCCCCGGCGCCACCAGCATCCCGCTGGAGATCGCGCCGTTCACCCTGGTCGGGGCGACCACCAGGTCCGGTTCGCTGACCGGTCCGTTGCGCGACAGGTTCGGGTTCACCGGCCAGATGGAGTTCTATTCCGACAGCGAACTCGAACTCGTCGTCCGCCGGGCGGCGACGATCCTGGACATCCCCATCGACCGCGACGGCGGCGCCGAGATCGCGCGCCGCTCGCGAGGCACGCCCCGGATCGCGAACAGGCTGCTGCGCCGAGTGCGCGACTACGCCGAGGTCCGCGCCGACGGGCACGCCACTCGCGAGGTCGTGCGCGCCGCGCTGGAGGTCTACGACGTCGACGAACTCGGCCTCGACAGACTCGACCGCGCGGTGCTGACAGCGCTGGTCCGATCCTTCGGCGGCGGCCCGGTCGGTGTGTCCACACTGGCCGTCGCGGTGGGGGAAGAACCGACTACGGTGGAAGAGGTGTGTGAGCCTTACCTGGTCCGCGCCGGTATGCTCGCCCGCACTCCTCGCGGCCGGGTCGCCACAGCGGCCGCGTGGGAACACCTCGGCCTGCCGGCTCCGGCCGGTGCCACACGTGGCGAGCAGGGTGGCCCGAACCTGTTCGACCAGGACTGACCGGACCGTTCACGAGGTCCGGGGCCTGTGGTGGCGACGGGTGGTGGTGGAGTTTCCGCTGGCACCTGGCACACTCGGGTAGAGCACACCCCGCCAAACCGGACAAAACAGCGCACCGCGCGGCGTCCGCTCGAAATGGAGAATCATGAACCAGTTATTGCTGCCGCTGCTCCTGATGGCCGTCGTGGCGATTCCTCTCGTCATGGGCACCCGTAAGCAGAAGAAGGCGGCGGCAAAGCAGCAGGAGCTGCTCTCGAGCCTTGCTCCCGGTGACCGGGTGATGACCACCTCCGGTCTCTACGCGTCTGTCGCCGACGCCTCCGCCGACACCACGATCGACCTCGAGATCGCTCCTGGTGTCGTGACCACCTGGCTGCGCCAGGCCGTCCGCGAGAAGGTCGAGCCGGTCGTCGAGACGGACGTGGACGACGCTGACGCCGTCGAAGCCGAGGCTGTCGTCGAGGCGCCGGTCGTCGAGTCGAAGGACGACGAGCGCGTCGAAGAGAAGGCGGGCGCGCAGATCGCTCCTCCGCTGGAGCACGGCAAGAAGTAGCGCTTGTAAGGCCATCCCCGACACCAGACTTTCGTAGGTGCGGGGCCAACGCCGGGCTCACGCAGCACCGAGTAGTGTCTCGGTGCTGCGTGCGTGTCCGTCGTCATAGTCGTGCCCGTTCACCGGGCATCGTCATCGAGGCAGGTTCGCGGTACCACCGGACTCCCGTCCGGTTGAGTGAACAGCCAAGTCCATTGGGGAAAACCCAGTCCGTCCGAGGAGACCGAAGCACAGTGGCCGCACCGGCCGGGCATCTCCGCCCGGGACGCTATCTCGCCTTCTTCGCCCTGATCGTGGTGGCGCTGTACGCCCTGGTGTTCTTCACCGGTGGCGGTAAGCCGACGCCGAAACTCGGCATCGATCTGCAAGGCGGCACGAGGGTCACCCTGTCCGCCCGTAATCCCGACGGCGGCGACCCTCCGCGAGAGTCCCTCGAACAGGCCCGCTCGATCATCGAGCGCCGGGTCAACGGTATCGGCGTCGGTGGCACCGAAGTCGTGCTCGACGGCAGCAACGTCGTCATCACCGTCCCCGGCGAGCAGGGCGACCAGGCCAAGACCCTGGGCAAGACCGCGAAGCTGGGCTTCCGGAAGGTCGTGACGTCGCAGCCGTCGACTCCGGTCCCGCAGCCGTCGACCCCGCCGGCTTCAGGTGCGCCCTCGCCCTCGGGTGCCCCGGGCGCGAGCGCTCCGCCGAGCAGCCCGGTCAACGGTGGTGGTGGCGCCGTCGGTGCGCCGCAGCAGCAGGGCGACTCCGACGAGCAGACCAAGAAGGAGATCGAGGAAGCCCGGAGCCTCCGGCAGAACCCCGATCTGCTTTCGACGGACCAGGCGAAGCAGGCCGCGGCCGCCGAGAAGGCCTTCGCGGCCCTCAACTGCGACCCCAAGGTGACGGACCCGCTGGTCGGCAACGACCTCACCGACAAGCCGCTGGTCGCCTGTGGTGACAAGAACACCATGAAGTACCTGCTGGAGCCGGAGTTCCTCCCCGGAACGGAGATCGCCGACGCTTCCTCGGGCTACGACACCCAGAACTCCCAGTGGGTCGTCAACCTGAACTTCAAGGGCGACGGTTCGCGCATCTGGGGCGACTTCACCTCGAAGAACGTCCAGAAGCAGGCCGCGTTCGTCCTCGACACGCAGGTCGTCTCCGCGCCGACCATCCAGTCCGCGATCCTGGGCGGTCAGACCCAGATCACCGGCCGGTTCAGCCAGGCCGAGGCGAAGGACCTGGCGGACGTTCTGAAGTACGGCTCGCTGCCGCTGTCGTTCGAGTCCTCGGACGCGACGACGGTGTCCGCGACGCTGGGTCTCGCCTCACTGCAGGCGGGCCTGATCGCGGGCGGTATCGGCCTGCTGATCGTCTTCATCTACTGCTTGTTCTATTACCGGCTTCTCGGCGTGCTGACGATCCTGTCGCTCGCCTTGTCGTTCTCGCTCGTCTACGCGGTGTTGGTGTTGCTGGGGCGGTGGATCGGGTACACCCTCGACCTCGCCGGCGTGGCGGGTTTGATCATCGCGATCGGTATCACCGCAGACTCGTTCGTCATCTATTTCGAACGATTGAAGGACGAGATCCGGGAAGGCAGGTCGTTCCGGTCCGCGGTGCCACGCGGCTGGTCCCGTGCCCAGCGCACGATCCTCGCCTCGGACGCGGTCAGCTTCCTCGCCGCGGCCATCCTGTACTGGCTGGCCGTCGGTGAGGTCAAGGGCTTCGCGTTCACCCTCGGCATGTCGACCGTTCTCGACCTCGTCGTGGTCTACCTCGTGACCCACCCGCTGGTCGCGTTGATCTCCAGGTCGAAGTCGAAGATCCTGTCCAACCCCAAGAACCTCGGCCTCGGTGCCGTGCAGCAGCTGGGCTCGGAGCGCAAGGCGGCCCGTCCCGCCACCGGTCGCCCGAACGTCAAGGAGGCATGAGGCGTGGTCGACGACAACACCACCACCGCGGGTAAGCGCGAGAGCGTCTTCCGCCGCCTCTACGTGGGCACAGGCGCGTTCGACGTGGTCGGCAAGCGCAAGCGCTGGTACCTCTTCTTCGGCGCGCTGGTCCTGGTCTGCATCGCGTCGATGGGGATCAAGGGGTTCAACTTCGGGATCGACTTCGAAGGTGGCACCCAGGTCCAGATGCCCGCCAACGGCAAGAGCGGGCAGATCACCGAGCAGCAGGCGAAGGACGTCTTCGCCGAAGCCCTCGGCAGGCCCGCCGACGAGGCGCAGAAGGTCGGAACGGGCGGGTCCTCGACCATCCAGCTCCGTTCGGAAACGCTGGAGACGGCCGAGGTCAACAAGCTCAAAGAAGCGCTGTTCGAGAAGCTGGGCCCGATCGGGTCCAACGGGCAGCCGAGTGTCCAGGCGATCAGTGACAGCGCGGTGAGCGCGTCCTGGGGCGGGGAGATCTCGCGGCAGGCGTTGATCGCACTCGGGGTGTTCCTGCTGGCGGTCACGCTGTTCCTGGCGTTGTACTTCGACACCAGGATGGCCGCCGCGGCACTGATCTCACTGCTGCACGACATCGTGGTGACGGCGGGTGTGTATTCGCTGATCGGCTTCGAGGTCACGCCGGCGACGGTCGTCGGTCTGCTGACGATCCTCGGGTTCTCGCTGTACGACACGGTGGTGGTGTTCGACAAGGTCCGCGAGAACACGACCGGCCTGCTCGGGCTCACCCGCCGGACCTTCGGCGAGGCGGCCAACCTGGCGCTGAACCAGACGCTGATGCGGTCGTTCAACACCGCGCTGATCGCGATGCTGCCGATTCTCGGTCTGCTCGTCGTCGGGTACATCCTGCTCGGCTCCGGCACGCTGCAGGACCTCGCGCTGGTGCAGCTCACCGGCACCGTGGTCGGCGTGCTGTCCTCGGTCGCGCTGGCCACCCCGCTGCTGGTGGACTTCAAGATGCGTGATCCGAAGTACCGTCAGCAGGCCGAGCGGGTCGCCTCGCGGCGCGCGAGCCAGGCCCGCAAGGCCGCCGAGCGCGACGACGAGGACTTCGACCCGACCGACGAGGACTCCCTCGCCGCCGAACTCCGCAAGGAGAAGGCGTACGCCGCCGCGGCGAGCGTCCCGGTCCGGAACCAGAAGGCCCACAAGGGCCGTCCGTCGGGCAAGCGCAAGCGGTAACCCCGGTTTCGAGCGCTATGAAGGGGCCTTTCATTGCAAAATTTGCAATGAAAGGCCCCTTCATAGCGACCGGTCACGAACACCACGCAAGCTGAGAGCAAGGAAGTCATGGAGCTCGACAAGGCACTCGACCTGATCGCCGACGTACCGGACTTCCCGGAACCCGGCGTGTTGTTCCGGGACCTGAGTCCGCTGTTCGCCGACGCGGCGGGATTCAAGGCCGTCACCGACGCGCTGGCCGCCACCGTCGATCCCGGGGCCGAACTGCTGGCGGGGGTGGAAGCGCGCGGGTTCCTGCTGGCGGCCGCCGTCGGCTACTCCCTCGGCCTCGGCGTCGCGCTGATCCGCAAGCCCGGCAAGCTGCCCCGCGTCGCGGGCCGGGTCGGATACACGCTGGAATACGGCACTGCGACCGTCGAACTCCCCGAAGGAGTCGTCGAGCCGGGCCAGCGTGTCGCGGTCCTCGATGACGTGCTCGCCACCGGCGGCACGGTCGCGGCCACCTGCAAGCTGCTGGAAGACGTGAAGGTGCAGGTCACCGGGGTTTCGGTGGTCATGGAACTCGAAGCGCTCGATGGTCGTTCCGTGCTTGAAGGGCGTCGTGTGGAGGCCCTCCGGGTGTGTTGAACGGGCGTACCAAGTGAGCCGCGAGGGGGAGCGGTTACCCTTGATGTCCGAAGGCCGCACGAAGCGCAGGAGGTGCGGGTGAGCCAAGAGCTCGATGCCGCGGTGTCCTCGAAGGACGGCACCGAGCAGAACGGTGCAGCGCGACAGGGGGCCGCGCCGACGCCGTCCGCGACGCGCCGTGTTCGCGCCCGTCTCGCCCGCCGGATCACCGCGCAGCGCGCCGCGCCGGTCAAGCAGGTCCTCGAACCGCTCGCCGTCATCCACCGCGAGCTGCATCCGAACGCGGACCTCGCGCAGCTTCAGCGCGCCTACGACGTCGCCGAAGAGCTTCACCGCGAGCAGCGGCGCAAGTCCGGCGACCCGTACATCACGCATCCGCTCGCCGTCGCGACCATCCTCGCCGAGCTCGGCATGGACACCACGACGCTGGTCGCGGCGCTGCTGCACGACACCGTCGAGGACACCGGCTATTCGCTGGAGAGCCTGAAGGCCGACTTCGGCGAGAAGGTCGGCGAGCTCGTCGACGGTGTCACCAAACTGGACAAGGTCAAGCTCGGTACGGCCGCCGAGGCCGAGACCATCCGCAAGATGGTCATCGCGATGGCCCGCGACCCGCGGGTGCTGGTCATCAAGCTGTCCGACCGGCTGCACAACATGCGCACGATGCGCTTCCTGCCGCCGGAGAAGCAGGCCCGCAAGGCCCGCGAGACCCTGGAAGTCCTCGCCCCGCTGGCACACCGGCTCGGCATGGCGACGGTCAAATGGGAGCTGGAGGACCTGGCCTTCGCCATCCTGCAGCCGAAGAAGTACGACGAGATCGTCCGGCTGGTCGCCGATCGCGCGCCCTCACGGGACACCTACCTGCGGTCCGTGATCACCGAGCTGACCAGCAACCTGGAAGGCTCGCGGATCACCGCCAAGGTCGAAGGCAGGCCGAAGCACTACTACTCGATCCACCAGAAGATGATCGTCCGCGGGCGCGACCTCGACGACATCCACGACCTGGTGGGCGTGCGGATCCTGGTCGAGGACGTCCGCGACTGCTACGCCGCGATGGGTGTCGTCCACGCGCTGTGGCAGCCGGTCCCCGGCCGGTTCAAGGACTACATCGCGCAGCCTCGTTTCGGCGTCTACCAGTCGTTGCACACCACGGTGATCGGCCCGGACGGCAAGCCACTGGAAGTCCAGATCCGGACCTACGAGATGCACCGCACCGCCGAGTACGGCATCGCGGCGCACTGGCGGTACAAGGAGACCCGCGGCACCCACAGCGGCAACGGGGCCAACTCGGTGGACGTCGACGAGATGGCGTGGATGCGCCAGCTCCTCGACTGGCAGCGTGAAGCCGCGGACCCGGGTGACTTCCTCGAGTCGCTGCGCTACGAGCTCGCTTCGCGCGAGATCTTCGTGTTCACGCCCAAGGGCGACGTGATCACGCTGCCGGTCGAGTCGACCCCGGTCGACTTCGCCTACGCCGTGCACACCGAGGTCGGGCACCGCTGCATCGGCGCCCGCGTCAACGGCAGGCTCGTCGCGCTCGAGCGCAAGCTGGAGAACGGCGAGGTCATCGAGATCTTCACCTCGAAGGCCGAGACGGCGGGGCCGAGCCGCGACTGGCTGCAGTTCGCCGGTTCGCCCAAGGCCCGCGCGAAGATCCGGCAGTGGTTCGCCAAGGAGCGCCGCGACGAGGCGATCGAAGGCGGCAAGGAGGCCATCACCAAGGAGGTCCGCAAGGTCGGCCTCCCGATCCAGCGGCTGGTCTCCGCCGAGTCGATGGGCGCCGTCGCCACCGAACTCCGGCACCCCGACATCAGTTCGCTGTACGCGGCCGTCGGCGAGGGCCACACCAGCGCGAAGCACGTCGTGCAGCGGCTGGTCGCGCTCATCGGCGGGGTCGACGAGGCGGAAGAGGAGCTCGCCGAGCGCGCGACACCGTCCACGGTCACCCGCCGCCGTGGCTCGAACGACGTCGGTGTCGTGGTGAAGGGCGCCAGCGATGTCTGGGCCAAGCTCGCCCGCTGCTGCACGCCGGTGCCGGGCGACGAGATCCTCGGTTTCGTCACCCGTGGCGGCGGTGTCAGCGTGCACCGGACCGACTGCACCAACGCCGACGACCTGACAGCCCAGCCGGAGCGGCTGGTCGAGGTCGAGTGGGCGCCGTCGGCGTCGTCGGTCTTCCTCGTCGCGATCCAGGTCGAGGCGCTGGATCGGCACCGCCTGCTCTCGGACGTCACCAAGGTGCTCGCGGACGAGAAGGTCAACATCCTGTCCGCGTCGGTCACGACGTCGCGGGACAGGGTCGCGGTCAGCCGGTTCTCGTTCGAGATGGGCGACCCGAAGCACCTCGGCCACGTGCTGAAGGTGGTCCGAGGTGTCGAAGGCGTCTACGACGTCTACCGGGTCACGTCGGCGTCCTAGGGCAGATCGACGTCCCGAGTGTCACGCTGGGGACGTCGACCGTCCCGGGCGTGGCGCTCGGGATCGTCCGGCCCGTCCGTCGTGAGCCGCTGCTGGACCTCGCGGTGACGGAACTGGGCTGCGGTACCTGCCAGGCGGACCAGGCCCGCACGGTAAGCCCAGTCGAGGAAGGTCTCGGGCCGCGGTGGGAGAAGGCGCCGACGGGCGTAGGAGCGGATGGCGAGCTCGTGACGGAGCCGGGGTGTCGGGCCGCCGCCGAGAAAGAGCGCGAGGCCGGCGGCCAGTCCGAACACGGCGCCGTCGACGATTCCGCCGGGGAAGCTGCCCAGCGCGAGGAAAAGTAGCGCGGTGAGGGCGCTCTGGATCGCGACCGTCGTGCGGACCTGGTGCTGTGGTTCGCTCGGCCGGGTCGCGGTTTTGAGCCGGGTCGTCGAGTCACCCGCTCCGCCGATGAGTCCCATGGCGAAACCGATCGCTCCCAGTGTCAATGAGCCACCGAGTGCCACGCTGTGCAGGTCACCGGCGCCGGAGAGCAGGCCTGCGGCGATTCCCGCCGGGATACCGGCCAAACCACCCAACAGCATCCAGGTGACGGCGGTCCGGCGAACCTTGCGGAATCCAGCGCGGGTCGTGAGCAGCCGGGGTTCCATGCGTTCCATGGTTCGCGTCGAGGTCGTGGCCGCGAATCGGAAGATGAACACGCCGATGCCGAGCAGCGCGGGGGCGACGATGAACCAGCGTCCTGGATGGGAGCGGAAATCGTCGCTTCCGCCGGCGAACCACGCACGGATGAACAGCAGCAGCAGAAGCAGGATGGTGAGTCCTGAAATGACCGCGGCCGCCAGCAGCCGGACGCGTCGGCCCCGAAGAGCCGGGTCGCCGGTCGTCCGCCACAACTCGTGCAGATGGATGTCCGTACCCGAGAAACCGTGGACGCTCATCCACGCGAGATGGTTCGCGAGCGTGCTCAGCCAGGCGCGGACGTCTTCGGCCCGGTATCGCGTGCCGTCCGGGCTTGGATAGTGCTCGACCACGGCGGGGAGGAGTCGGTCGTGGAGGAAGTCGTCGAGTTCGGCCTCGGTGAGCTTGCGGAGTTCGCGAGGATCCGGGCCGGTGACCTGATCCCGGTAGACGTTCACCGCGAGGTAGAGGTTCAGCGGTGAGGAGAGGAACCTGGCGAGTCTGCCCGCCGGATGCGTTCGGACGAGGTTCAGCACCGGCCGCCAGCGGGCCTGTGTTCTGTCCGGCTGCTTCGGATCGGGGAAGCGGTGCGAGAGCCAGTCGACGATCTGCCCGACTTCGAGCGCTTCCACGGTCACCGCTGTGGCGTCCTGCAACGGCGTTTCGTGGGCGATGCGCCGGTAGTTCTCCATCCGGCAGGCCACGACCACCGGCCATCGCTGCGACCCGCCGGCGGTGTTCAGCGCGGTGATGACCTCGACAGCCCGGCGCGGGTCGGCCGCGGCGTCCATCTCGTCCAAACCGTCGAGGATCGGCAGGATCCAGCCGCCGGCGACCAGCGCCTTGGCCGCGGATCCCGGCACGCCGTAGACGGCCGTGAGCTGCTCGCTGGTCCAGACGTCGAGACGTTCGCGAATCTCGGACGACCCCGTGTCGAGCTTCGAGAACGCGGGAAGGCTGAGCCGGACGGGGACCCGGATCCGTTCGCCGGTCGTCGCGCGAGCCTTCTCCGCCAGGTTCAGCAGCAGCCGGACCGTGAGGACGGTCTTGCCCGAGCCGGGTTCACCGAGTACGAGCAATCTGCCGAACTGCAGGCTCTCGTAGAACTCGGTGACCGTGCTGAGGGATCCCGTTTCGGGACCGCCGTCGTCCCGCCAACGCACCTTCACGTCGTCAGGGTGGGTGCGGGCGAAACCGATGTCGGCGGGTTCGGGGTGCCCGGTGTCCCCGAGCAGTTGCTGCAACGCCCTGGCCTCGGCCGTGACGACTTGGTCGAGCAACGTCGAAGCCTTGGCCTTCAGCTTGGCGTCGTCGGCTTCAGTACGCGGCCGAAGGGCGACGAAGGCGGCCACACTGCCGAGGACCGCGACGGGCAGGGCGAGCACGTTGGCGATACCCGCGCCGTCGTTGCCCTTGCCGAGTAACCACGAGGTGAGCCAGAACAGCCCTGCCGTCCCGGCGACGAGGACGACGGCCGGCCAGAGCCGTCGGTCGAGTCGCGAACGCATCAGGCCATCTTGCCCACATCCGGCTGGTTCCGGTGGAGGCGCGCACTTAGGGTGCGGAACATGACTGACGGGTTCGAATTCACTCGCGACGGCGAGGTCGCGCGGCTGACGTTCACCAGACCGGAGAAGATGAACGCGATCACCTACGGGATGTGGTCGGCGATCCCGGACGTGGTGGCGCGGGTGGAGGCGGACCCGGCGATCAAAGTCCTCGTGCTGACCGGCGCGGGCGCGCATTTCTCGGCGGGCGCGGACATCAGCGAGTTCCAGGACCTGCGGTCCACCGCCGACGCGGCCGAGACCTACGACAAGGCCGTCGACGAGGCCGTCGCGGCGCTGACGGCGTCGCGGAAGCCGACGGTGGCGATGATCCAGGGGAACTGCATCGGCGGCGGCTGCCAGATCTCGGTCGCGTGCGACTTCCGTTTCGCCGCGGAGGGCTCACGCTTCGGCATCACGCCGGCGAAGCTCGGCATCGTCTACCACTTCGATTCGACCCGGCAGCTGGTCTCACTGGTCGGCCCGGCGCACGCGAAGTACTTCCTGCTCTCGGGTGAACTCGTCGACGCGCGGCGGGCGCGGGAGATCGGGCTGCTCAACGACGTCTTCCCCGCCGACGAACTGGAGGCCTCGACGGCGAAGTTCGTCCAGACGCTGGCTTCGCGTTCGCAGGCGTCGGTGCGCGGGATGAACCGGATCATCGAGAAGATCGTGGCGGGACAAGAGGAGTCCGACGCCGAAGTGGACGAGATCCGGCTCGGTGCCCTGCACGGCGAGGACTACGCCGAGGGGGTGGCCGCGTTCCTCGCGCGGCGGCCGCCGAAGTTCACCTACCGCTGAGGACACGCCGTTCAGTCTTCTGAATGCGAGGCTGACCGCTCACTGGGGCCCTCGGTCCTCCGGCATGTCGATGACCAGCGGTTTCGGCAGGGGCGCGGTCATCACGGTGACGGTGACGCGCGCGTCCGCCGGGACGGCCGCGATCACCTGGGTGTCGGCCGCGCTCAGGAAGAAGTACGCATGCCCGCCGGGTTGCCAGG
Organism: Amycolatopsis speibonae; assembly: GCF_042647925.1. Taxonomy (NCBI): domain Bacteria; kingdom Bacillati; phylum Actinomycetota; class Actinomycetes; order Pseudonocardiales; family Pseudonocardiaceae; genus Amycolatopsis; species Amycolatopsis speibonae. The sequence continues at coordinate 35,009 of NZ_JBHRWK010000019.1, read as the reverse complement.
GCAGGTCGAGCGTTCCGGTACTGGGCGGGAAGTCGAGCGGATCCGGCTCCGGAGACGCCGGGGTGCGCCGGACCCACGCCCGCCGCAGCCTGAGCCCGCCGAGCAGGCCCAGCAGCGCGCCGCCGATCCCGGTCGCCAGAGACGCCACGAGGCTCCCCGACGTCGCGGACGCGGCCGGGGTGGCGGTCTGGGCGGGCAGGGGCGGGGGAGCGGCCGGAACGGCGGGCAGCGGGCCGTCGATCGCGCCTCTCGCGTCGGACGGGAGTTGCAGGACCTGCCCCGGCTGGATCGAGGCCGGATCGGTGAACGCGGTGCCGTCCGGCCGGATCCTGCCTTCGTTGAGCCGGAAGATCTCCGGGTAGCGCGCCCCCGCGCCGAGGGTCTGCTCCGCGATCCGGAAGAGCGTGTTCTCGTCGGGGATGGCCGAGAACGGGACCACGAAGTATTTGACGACCGCGCCGGACGGCCGTTCCTGTGCCTGGGCGAGGCCGCCCAGGGAGCCGGCGAACAGTACGGCGAGAGCGAAACTGGTGAGAACCCGGTGAGCGGCCAAGGGTCCTTCCTTTCCGGACGGCTACTCACCACACGTGCCGTCACGAAGGAAGGTTCGAGCTAGATTTCGTCCCAGGGGTTGCTCTCGTACGCCTCGGTCAGGATCCGGCCGGTCTCCGGCGCGAACGGCAGCACGACGTCGTCGACCGACGCCACCGGCCAGCCCACCGACTCCGAATTGGCCAGGAACATGGCGTCGAACCCCGGCAGTTCCGCCGGGCGGACTTCGCGGGTCTCCTGCGGGATCCCGTGGCGCGTCAAGCCACGCCGGATCAGTTGCTGGGTGATCCCGTCGAGTACGGGAGCCTGCGGCCAGACGACCGTGCGGCCGTCGAGGAACCCGACGTTCCAGATCGACGCCTCGCTGACCCTGCCCTGGTAGTCGACGAACAGCGCGTCGTCGTAGCCCGCCATCATCGCCTCACGCGAGTGATGGACCAGACCGAACGTGCCGACGTGCTTGACCTCCGGCAGCACCCGTTCATAACGCACGGAGCGCAGGCGCAACGGCGTCAGCTCGTGTTCTTTCGGCGGCCCTGTCCGGACGAGGACGTCGGGGGCGGCCGGCGCGCCGGGATCGGACCAGTCCAGCGCGCGGGAGAAGATCAGCACCCGCACGGACAGCGCGTCCTCGCCCTGGACGGCCTGCCTCACGTACCCGCGCACGGCCTCGGTGTCGAGTTCACTGGCGAACATCCGCCGGGTGCTCGTCACGAGCCGGTGCAGGTGGACGTCGAGGCCGCGGACCTTGCCGTCGCGGACCTGCATCGCGGTGAAGTGGCCATAGCCGAACGCGCCCGCCAGGTCTTCCGACCGGGCGGGCGCGCCGTTGATCTCCAGCTTCACGTCAGGCGTTGACCGTGACGCCGGTGAACTTGACCTCGGTGTTCGGCGGGCCGGTCCCGTCGCCGTTGCCCGCTTGGGCGTTGGCGCCGGCCTTGGCGACCTTGTCGAGCACCTTCAGGCCCTCGTCGGAGATGCTGCCGAAGACCGAGTACTCCGCGGGGAGTTCGGCCTCGCCGTACACCATGAAGAACTGGCTTCCGCCGGAGTTCGGCTGCTGCGTCTTCGCCATCGCGAGGATGCCGCGGCCGTACTTGATCTCCTTGAACGCCTCGTCCGGCATCGTGTAGCCCGGACCGCCCATGCCGCTGGCCTCGGGGTCACCGCACTGCAGCATCTGCAGGCCGGTGGTGCCGAGCCGGTGGCACTTGGTGTCGTTGAAGTAGCCCTGCTGGGAGAGGCTGATGAAGCTCTGGACGGCGCACGGGGCGAGTGCCCTGTCCAGCGTCAGCGGGATGTCGCCCGCGGTGCTCTTCAGCACGAGGTTCACCGTGCCGTTCGAAGAGACGTCCTTGCCCTCCGGCTTGTTCACCTTCTTCGCCGCCGCCTTGCTGGCGTCGTCCTTGTAGTCGCAAGCCACCGGGTTCGCCAGCGGCGTCGGCCGCTTCGGCATCGGAGTGCGCTCCGAGGGGATCGTGACCTCGGGGGTCGGAGGAGCCGAGCTCGGGGAAGCGTCGGAGGCGGCATCGTCACCACTGCCGCTACTGCTGACGATCCACCACACCGCGCCTGCCACGATCGCGACGACGCCGACGACCGCCACCGAGCCGACGATCTTGCGGCGTTTGGCCTTCTCGGTCCGTCGCACGATCTGTCGCTCGAGCTTGCGCTTCGCGGCTTCGCGGCGCTGCTGGTTGGTCGGCACCCGCCCTCCCCGTTTCCACTCGATGTCACACGTCTGAGGTAGCGGAAGTCTATGGGCACAGCCTGTGAGGCCCCCGTACAGGGGCCGCTAGGCTTACTTGATCGTGATCAGGGCCATCCTGTCACCTGTTCGGCGGAAGAACTGAGGAGGCGTTTCGTGCTGGTTGTCGGTTTTCCGGCAGGCCCCCTCGAAGCCAACTGCTATCTGCTCGCCCCGGAGGGCGGCAGGGAGTGCGTGATCGTCGATCCGGGCGAGGACGTCGCCGAACCGCTCGAGGCCGCCCTTTCCGGACACGGGCTGACTCCGGTCGCGATGCTCGCCACCCACGGCCATCCCGACCACGTCGCCTCGGCGGACGAGGTCGGCGCGCGCCACGGGATACCTCTCTACCTGCACGAGGCGGACCGGCCACTCCTCGGCCCGGACGCCGGGGAACGGAAGGACGGGATCGTGTCACTCGTCGATGGCCCGCTGAGGCTGGCCGGGCTGGAGATCACGGTGTCCCGCACACCGGGGCACACCGCCGGTTCGGTGGTCTTCGGGCTTACCTCCGCCGAGGGCGGCCGGGTCGTGCTCACCGGGGACAGCCTGTTCGCCGGCTCGATCGGCCGGTCCTCCGGCGACGGCGACGAGCTCATGCGATCCCTGGGCACCAAGGTGATGACGCTGCCCGACGACACCGTCGTCCTGCCGGGCCACGGACCGGCCACCACGATCGGGCAGGAGCGGGCGGGCAACCCGTTCCTCGCCGGGACGGGCGTGTGATGACCGAGCCGACAGGGACGCCCGAGACCCCGGAGCGTCTCCCGCTGTTCCACGACGACGCCAAGCTCCGCCGCAGGCGCGGCTGCTCCAGCATCGCCGGGGTGGTGATCTTCGCGGCCGCGTTCGGCGGGATCGCCGGGTTGATCGGCGGTGAGATCGTCGGCCTCGTCGTCGCCGGGGTGATCGCGCTGCCGCTGGTCTACATCATGTTGTACAACCTGCGCCGCCGTGTCTGGCTCGAAGGCGAGACGCTCATCGTGCGGACCTGGGGCGTGCGGCGGATCGATCTGACCGCGGCCGAGCGCATCGACCTGGTGATCAGCGACGTGCGTGGCACCCGGACGGTCAGCCTGCTGGTCAACGCGGGCAAACGCCGCAAGGTGGCGAAGGTCGACCTGGCCGTGTACTCCGGCGCGGGCGGGCGGGAACTCGGCATCCTGCAACTGCGCAAGCTGGCGAACGCGCTGCTGAACAACACCGACGCGAACGGCCTGGTGTTCTCGGAACTGCTGGTGGCGCAGCTGAAGTCGGAGGCGCGCGGGGACGCGGCGGCGGAGCGGCCGCTCTACCGGCTGGCCTCGGCGGCGCCCTCCGGGAAGTACATCCAGCGGTTCACGATGGAGGCCGTCAGCCGGTTCGTGGCGACGCTGGACTAGCCTCTAGCTTCTCCAGCCGGGTCTTGATCTCCTCCAGCTGGTAGACGATCTCCGGCAGCTCGCCCGCGGCGAAGGTCGCCAGCCGCTCTGAGTGCTTGAGCGTCGCCCGAACGTCGTCGAGCGCGGCGGCGATCCCGGGGACCGCCTCGACGGCTTCGAGCGTCGAGACGAGCAGGCGCCGTGCGACGGCGGTCAGCTGCCTCGGGACGGCGAAAACGGCGTCGAACATGGCCCCTCCGATCACGCGGCGAACCTCGGGTGCGGCCTCTTCGTACCCGACTCCGGCCCGTGATCGCGCGGTGGGCTCGCGCTTTGGGGTGCCTGTGACTACAGGGACTCTTGAGGCTCCCGCGAGGCGATCAGGGCGGCCAGCACGGTGGTGACCGGGACCGCCGCGACGATGCCGACGCTTCCGGCCAAGGTCCGCACGATCTCCTGCGCGATGTCCTCCGCGCCGAGGATCGAGCCGAGTCCGACCCCCGAAAGCGACGTGTACAGCAGCACCGGCAACGCCGCCCCCGCGTACGCCATCACGAGCGTGTTGACCGCCGAGCCGACGTGGTCCCGCCCGATCCGCAGACCCGCGCCGTAGAGCTCGCGCCAGCCGAGGGACGGGTTCGCCCGCCGCAGTTCCCACACCGCGCTCGTCTGCGTCACCGTGACGTCATCCAGTACGCCGAGCGCGCCGATCACGACGCCCGCCAGCAGCAGCCCCCGCGCGTCGATCCCGTGCCCGAGCGAGCCGATCAGCTGTGAGGTGCTGTCGTCCAGCCCGGTCAGCGACGCCGCGGCCGAGAAGATCGCCGACAGGACACCGATCAGGATCAGGCTCACCAGGGTGCCCAGCACTGCCACCGAGGTTCTCGCGGACAGCCCGTGGGTCAGGTACAGCGCGACGAACATGATCGCGCCCGCGCCCGCGATCGACACCAGCAGCGGACTTTCCCCGGCGAGGATCGACGGCAGCACGAACAGCGCCAGTACCAGGAAACTCAGCCCGAGCGCGAGCAGCGCGGCGAGCCCCTGCCACCGGCCCAGCACGATCACCGCGAGCGCGAACAACCCGGCGAGCAGCAGCAACGGTGTGCCGCGCTGGAAGTCGACGATCTGGAACGACGCGGGGTCCGCGACGTCGCCGCCGTTGTAGGACAGCACGACCTTGTCGCCCGCGGCGAACCGCGGCGTGCTCGGCTCGATCGGGAGCGTCAGCTTCAGCGGCTTCCCGGTCCCGGGACCGTCGGTCATCGTCACTTCGCTGGTGAGACACGGTTTCGCGTCCGGCGGCGGCTCGCCGACCTGGACCTGGCCTTCGGCGAGGCACGGTCCGGTGATCGTCGCGGTGACCGTGGCGCTCACCGGGGTCCCCTGGGGGAAGACGCTTTTCGCCGGATCCTTGCCCCACGGGTAGAGCAGGATCATGCCGGCGACGGTCGCGACGGCGAGCGGTACCAGGAGCCACATCAGCAGCTGCCGGACCCGGCGTGACGCGGGCGCGGCCGGGCCGTGCCCGTGCGAGTGCCCGTGACCGACCGGTTCGATCGCGGGTTCGGGCTTGGGTTCCGGCTTCGGTTCGGCGGCACGGCGCCTGCCCGGCTCGGCCTGTCGCGGCCGCTGGGCCGGGGGCCGGGGACGTCGCGCACCTTCCGGCGGCGGGGTCCGGCGCGGCGAACGGGACGTTCCGGGCGAACGATCGGACGGCGTGTCCGTTACCCGGCGAATCGGGCCGGTGTCGTCGTCGGAGATGTCGCGGCGGTTCACCCGCACATCCTCCACAGTCCGTGACGGGCGCCGCACACGGCCTAGCCGAATGCCTGCCTCAGGTGGACCCGGCGGTAGGCCGATGGCGGGGTGTCGAAGTGGTCGAGGAACGCTTGGCGAAGGGTCTCGGTCGACCCGAAACCACATCGCCGCGCGATCGATGTCAGCGGAAGTTCGGTGCCGCACAACAGTTTCGCCGCGTTCTCGGTCCTCGCCGCCCGCACGTACCTGCTGGGCGTGGTGCTCAGGTGCGCGTCGAACAACCTGGTCAGCTGCCGGGTGCTGATGCCCGCCCGCTCGGCGAGGACGGTGGTGCCGAGATCACCCGCCAGGTGTTCGCCGACGTACGCGGTGATGTCACGGACCAGCCGGTTCTCCGGCGGCGGACCGGACAGGAACATGCTCACCTGCGCCTGGTTGCCCGGCCGCTGCAGGTAGGTCACCAGCATGCGGGCGACCTCCCTGGCGAGGCTCGGACCGTGGTCCTCCTCGACGAACGCGAGGGTGAGGTCGATCCCGCTGGTGACACCCGCCGCCGTGTAGACGTTGCCGTCGCGCACGTACAGCGGCACCGGGTCCACGTTCACCTGCGGATAATTCGTCGCGAGCCGATTGGCGAACCGCCAGTGGGTGGTGGCGCGGCGCCCGTTGAGCAGCCCGCACGCGGCGAGCACGGTGGCGCCGGTGCACACCGAGGCGACGCGACGGCTCTGCTGGGCGAGCCTGCGGACGTGGATGACGACCCGGGGATCGGCGGCGGCGGCCTCGTGCCCGGTGCCGCCCGCGACGATCAGCGTGTCCAGCTCGCCGGTCACCTGGTCGAGCCGGTGCTGCGCCTGGAGGACCAGCCCGGATTCGCAGCGGATGCCGCGGCCGTCGACGCTGGCGAGCATGATCTCGTAACCCGGCTTGCCGCCGAGTTTGGTCGCGGCGTCCAAGACGTCCCCCGGACCGGCGATGTCGAGCATTTCGGCATTGCTGTAGCCGACGATCAACACTCGTCTGGGTGAACCCGGCATGATCGAACGCTAGCAGTAGCGACCGGCCGTCGGACGTAGTTCGCAGGAATCCGGACATCCGGCCCGCCGAGGTCTCGCCACTGCGACACCGTTGTCGCATGACAGACGACAAGAAGATCATCGCGTTCGTGGTCTACCCGGGGATGACCCCGCTCGACATGGTCGGACCGCTGACCGTGCTGGACGGCATGGCGAGCACGGCGCAGGAGTACCGGACCGTCGTGGTCGGCGAGACGAAGGACCCGGTCGTCACCGACAACCCGCTGAAGCTCGTGGCGACCCACACCTATGACGAGGTCCCGTCGCCGTACGCCCTGCTCGTGCCCGGCGGCGCCGCGCCGACGCTGAAGGCGCTCGCCGACGAGAAGCTGATCGGCTACCTGCGGAAGGCGGGGGAGAGCGCGGAACTCGTGACCTCGGTGTGCACGGGATCGCTGCTGCTGGGGCAGGCCGGTCTGCTGGAGGGCCGCCGGGCCGCGACGCACTGGATGTTCCGGGAGTTCCTGCGCGCTTTCGGCGCGGAACCGGTCGCCGAACGCTGGGTCGAGGACGGGAACGTGATCACCGCCGCCGGGGTGTCGGCGGGGATCGACCTGGCGCTGCATCTGGTCGAACGGCTCGTCGGCGCCGAGATCGCGCGAACGATCCAGTTCGTCATCGAGTACGACCCGGAGCCGCCGCTCGGCCCGCTCGACTGGTCGAAGCGGCCGTACGGGGACCTCAAGCCGTTGCTGGAGCACACCCTGAACGAGGCGCTCGCGGACGAACCCGCCCTGAGGGACCGGCTGCTCGCGCACACCGGGAAATGAGAGGGACGGCCATCCGGGTGAGAAACCGCCGAAACGGGGACTGCGCCGGGTTACATTCTGGTCATCCGTCCAGGTGATAGGTGGCCCGTGGAGTTCAAGGTGCTCGGCCCGCTCGGGGCCTCGGTCCCGCTCCCGTCGGCGGCGCAGCCCCGCCGGGTGCTCGCGGTGCTCCTCGCCAGGCCGAACGAGTTCGTCCACCGGGACACCCTCGTGGACGAACTCTGGCCGCAGGACCCGCCGTCGAGTGCCGCCGCGGTCGTGCAGATGGCCGTTTCCAAGCTGCGCAAGGCGTTGTCGCCCGGGCTGCCGGTGGACGACGTCCGGCAGCGGCTGCGGTCCGGCGGCGGCGGGTACCGGCTGACGGTGTCGGAAGGGGAACTGGACGCCACCGGTTTCTCCGGACTGACCGCCGCGGCCGCGACGGCGACCAGCGTCGAGCGCAGGGCGTTGCTCGAACGGGCGCTCGGGTTGTGGCGCGGCAAGGCGTTCGCCGATGTCCCGGCCGGTCCGCTGGTGGAGGCGCACCGGCTGTGGCTCGAAGAACAGCGGTGTTCGGTACTGGGCAGGCTGGTGGAACTCGAACTGGCGGCCGGTGATCACAAGGCCGTCGCCGATCGGCTGGCACCTGAGCTCGTCACCCGGCCGGGTGACGAGCGCTTCGCCGGGTGGTACGCCGAGGCGTTGCACGGGCTGGGGCGGCGGGACGCCGCGCTGGCCGTCCTCGGCAGATGCCGCCAAGCGCTGTGGGAGCACGCCGGTGTCTCGCCGGGCGAAGACCTGCTCGCGGTCCACCGCCGGATCGCCGGCACCGGCTGGTCGGTGGGTGGCCCGCCGTGCGGTCTTCCCCCGGCGACGCCGGATTTCGCCGGCCGGGCCGGGGAACTCGCGGAAGTCGGCCGCGCGCTGCGAACTCCGGCGCCGGTCGTGCTGCACGGCGCGGCGGGCGCGGGGAAGAGCGCGCTGGCCGTCCAGGCCGCTTGGCGGATGCGCAAGCGGTTCCCGGACGGTCAGCTCGTCGCCGACCTGCGGGAGAGCGGTGACGTGCTCGCCGGGTTCCTCCGCACACTCGGCCTCGCGGAAGCGGAACTCCCCGCCGACCGCGCCGGGCTGATCTCGTTGTGGCAGAGCCACACCGCGGACCGGCGGCTCCTGGTGATCCTCGAGAACGCCCGATCCGAGGCCGAGGTGCGGCCGTTGCTGCCGAGCGGCCCCGGCTGCGGGACGATCGTCACGACGCGGCGACGGCTGGCCGGACTCGTCGGGGCCAGGCCGGTCGAGGTCGGCGCGCTGTCCTCCGGGGAATCGCGGGTCCTGCTCGGTGCGATCGCGGGGGAGCACCGGCTGTCCGCCGAACCCGACGCCGTCCGCCGGGTGCTGGCCTGCTGCGACGGGCTCGCGCTGGCGGTGCGGGTGGCGGGGATGAAGCTGCTGCAGCGGCCGAGACTGAGTGTCGCCGAGTTCGCGGCGCGCCTGGAGAACGAGCGCCTGCGCCTAGACGAACTCGCCGCCGGTGACCTGGCCGTCCGCCCCGTGCTCGCCGAAGTCGTCACAGCGCTTTCGCTGCGGCAGCGGAACTCCTTGCGGTTGCTCACCTTCCCCGGCTCGACCGAGATCGCCGACTGGTTCGCGACGGCCTTGCTGGGCTGTTCGTCCCGCGAGGCGGCCGAGCTGCTCGACGAACTCGTGGACGATCACCTGCTCCACACCGAGCCGGATCAGGCCGGTTTCCTGCGGTACCGGCTGCCCGGCCTGGTCCGGCTCGCGCTCCGGGAACCGCCGGACCCCGGCGCTCTCAGGCGCGCGCTGACGGTCATGGCGGGGTTGGCCGAGCACGCCGTCGCCGCGCTCGGCGCCGAGTACCCGCCAACTCGCCGTTCGGACGTCCCCGCGGCGGCCTCGGACCGCGTCGCGGCCGATCCGAGTGGCTGGCGTGCCGCCGAGACCGCGAACCTCGCGCTCGCCGTCCGGACCGCGAAGAGCTACGGCTGGACTCAGCTGACCGCGCGACTGGCCGACGCCTACAGCGACCTCGTCGGCCCCCGGAACGGCGGCTCGCCTGCCTGGCTCGGGTTCGGCATCGTGCGCGATCGCCTCGACCTCCCCGCGGAGGGGGAGAAGCTGCTGAAGCTCGGCGATTCGCACGCTGACGCGGGGGATCTGGCGCGGGCGAGGACGTGTTTCTCGCTCGCCGAGGCCCGATTCCGCACCTCGGGCGACCAGCGGGGCACCGGGTCCGCGCTCGTCGCACTCGCCGACGTCGACGCGGACTCCGGCAGGACCCACTCGGCGGTCGACGCGCTGAGGGAGGCGCTGGACCTGTTGCGGGACAGCGGTGACCTCACCGGGCAGGCGATGGCGTCGGCCCAGTTCGGCTCGCTCTGGGACGATCTCGGCGACTTCCGGCGGGCGAAGGAATGCTTCGACGCAAGTCTCCTGCTCTCGCTCCACTGCGAGGACGGGCAGCAGCACGACAGGTCCGCCAAGCGGTACGCCGATGTCCTGCGGCGGCACGGCCGCCTGGACGAGGCCGGTGAGCTGCTGACGAGCGCGTTGACCGGCACCCGGACCTCGCGTGAACGCCACTGGGAGGCGCACGTCCTCCGCAGTCTCGGCGACCTCCACGCGAAAACCGGCGACTCGGGGGAGAGCGAACGCTGTCTTTCGCGCTCGCTGGAACTGTTCGAACACGTCGGACACCGGCACGCCGTCGCGTACACGCATCGGAGCTTCGGTGAATCCCTGCGCCTCGCGGGCGAGCACGTCCGGGCCGGGGAACACCTGACGCTCGCGATGAGCACGTTCCGCGAGCTCGGCGACCGCCGGGGCGGCGGATATGCCCTGCTCAGCTTCGGGCGTCTACGGGCGGCCGAAGGCATCGCGACCGAAGCCGCCGAAGGTCTCCGCACCGCTGCGGGACTGTTCCGGGAACTGGGATTCCCGATGTGGGAACTGCGCGCCCTCCAGGACCTCTCCGCCGTCGACAGTGGCGGACGCCAGCGCGACCGGGCTCGTGAAGCCTTGACGAAGATCCGCTTCGGAGTGACTCCGGCATAGCCCGGCGAGGCGCCACCGGCCGGTGCGTTTGGCGAAGTTATGGCGACGGCGTGTTGAGTCGCTCAAGTGAGCGGACTTCGCGCCGCCCCGAAATCGCGGAACTGGGGGTGGCGGCGCGTACTCGTGGCCGGGTGACGCCTTCCGAGGGCAGGAGGCGTCACCCGGTTCGACGTTAGCCGCGGACGTGCAGAAGCGCGTCCGCCTCGCCGAGGATCCCTTGGCCGAGCGGGAAGTAGCCCTGTCGCGGAACGGGGTCGGTCCGGACGCGGGCGGGCGGGACGTCCGAAGCGGGGAGCAGGCCCCAGTCCGTGGTGACGTGCTTCTGCAGGAACCCCTCGTAGGTGTCGGGCTCGGGCTCTTCGAGCGCTATGGCCTCGCTTCGGCCGAGGCTGGTCGCGACGAAGGTGTAGCGATCACCGAGCAGCGGAGCCACCAGCGCGCCGGCCGGGAACCAGGTGGTCTCCGTCCCGGCCACGTGCATCGTGCTCGCCTGGCGGCGCAGATGGAGATTGTGGGCGAAGACCAGCGTCCTGCCCCGATCGGCTTCGGCGGCGCGGATGTCCAGCAGATTCCGCGCCATGATCGCGTCCCTGATCGCGACAAGCGGTAGATACCGCTCGCTCGGCTCGAGCGGTTCGGCGCATTGCCGGTGGTAGCGCAGCAGATCGATCCCCGCCATCAGGTGGATCTCCGCGCGCGACCAGGCATCCGTGCCCGGTTCCGGCTTCCTTGAGCGGAGCGCGGCGAGCAGGTCTGCCGCGATCGCGCGCAGCCGGTAGGCCTCGGCCGTGGCACCGATCGACGAAGCCGCGTCCATGACGGCTTCGGTGCGGCTCCAGCGCTCGTCGTCACCGGCCGTGCTCGCGATGTCCACGTCGAGCCCCAGGAATTCGCGGGCGTACTCGAGATAGCGCCGAGGGCTGGGCGCGGAGGTGTTTTCGGTCTGGGTGTCGAAGCCGTGGAACGAAAGCCGTTCCGCGGGAGGGCGATCGTCGTTGAACTCGCGCAGCCACGCGATCAGCTGCCGGTTGGCGTCCACGGTGCCGAAGACGTGCGTGAAGCCTTCGCTCATCGCGAGGTCGAGGCTCCCGGTCCCGTCCTGGACGTAGTCGTTCGCGACGAGCGCGGCCACGCGATCGGTTTCGAGGGCGATCGAGCGGAAGCCGCGGTCGACCAGCTGGGCGAACAATGTGTTGCGGACCTCCGCGAAGACCGGGGTCGCGTGCGTCGGCTCGCCCAGGGCGAGCAGGTCGCAGGAGGGGGTGACGAAGTCTCGGATGTCTTGACTCATGAGGTTCAAGCATATCGTTGATGTCTCGATTGAGACTTTCGTTCCGGTTGTGCAGGTGGGGTGCGGTGGAGTTTAAAACTGGTGGTGAGGTGTGGGTCGGGGTGGTCGTGAGTGGCAAGTGTCGTTCTAACGCGACTTACCACTCACGACCACCCCGACCCACCACGGTGCGGCACCCTGGTCCTCCACGCGCGGCGCTGTGACAGCTGGGGCGTCTAGGGCGGTCCTGACGGTAGTGAAGGCCTCCTTCCCTACCGTCAGGGTAGGCAAGGAGGCCTTCACGGACCGGACTCACGACCGCTGCGCTACCGTCGCTCGTCATGGCGTCCAGTCGAGCGCCATCGACGCTCCGGCGGAACGTCACTTGTCTGCCTGAGAGCCTCGCGAAGCTCGCGGCCCCGCAACAAATCCACTTTCGAATAACTCGACCCCATTCCATTCTTCCGCTATAAAGCTTAAAGAACCTTTCGCGCGCGAAGGTGCTTCGCTCGCGAAGCAGGCCTTCGCGGAAATGCGGGACCGCAAGTTATCAGCAGTTGAGGTGAATTACCGCGTGGCAATCACCGCGCGGCCGGAGTTCCGCTCTACTTTGTCCCGCATGGTTGAGAAGGATTCGACGGCGCGGACCCGGGAACTGGGCCACCGCATGAAGGCGTTCCGGCAGCGCAGGCACTTCAGCGGAGCCGACGTCAGCCGCCGTAACGGCTGGTTGCAGAGCAAGGTCACGAGGTGGGAGCAAGGGCTGCGCGAGCTGTCCGTGGTGGACGCGGCGCTGTACCTCGCGACCTGCGGCGAAGTGGAGCCCGAGCGTGACCTGCTGCTGGAACTGACGCAGGCGGGCAGCGACCTGTACTGGGTGCGGCCGTACTTCGACGAACTCGTCGATCCGATGAAATCCCTGTCCATCCAAGAGGATCTCGCGCACACCGTGGTGCGCTACGAGTCGTTGACGCTCCCCGGGCTGCTGCAGACCGAACCGTACGCACGCACCGCCTACGAACTGATCGGCAACCGGGATCAGGCTCAGCTGGACCAGGTCGTGAACGCCCGGATGGACAGGCAGCAGCTGCTGCGACGGGACCGCCCGCCGCAGTGCCGGTTCTACGTCCACGAGCGCGCGCTCCGCTCGGTCGTCGGCGGTCCCCGGATCATGCACGAACAACTGCTCCACCTCGTCCTGTCCGCGAACCTGCCCTATTGCTCGATCCGTATCGTCCCCGAAAGCAACGAAGTGAGCAGGACAATCGAAAATTCGTTCACCATCATGGAATTCGTGGAACATCCGGCGGTGGTGTACACGGATTCCTATGCGGCCGGGGTGTTCATCGACGATCGGGTGGCGGTCGAGGCGTATTACTCGCTTGTCTCACGACTGGAAAGCGATATCCTGACCGAGGAGAGATCGCGCCAAATGCTCGCCGAGTGGGCGGACCGGTACGACCGGATGGACGAGTGATCCGATCGGGGTTTCCCGCGGCCTCTTCCTGGGGTAACCGTTCCGGGTAGCCGAGGAGAAGGAGAACGTGGTGACGAAGACGCAAGGCGGGGCCCCGGTCGTCGAGGCGGAGATCGAGCGGAAGTACGACCTGGCGGCGGACAAGCCCATCCCGCCGCTGGTCCCGGCCGGTCCCGTGACGAACCAGGCCGAACCGAGGGTCGACGTCCTCGACGCCACGTACTTCGACACCGCCGACTTCCGGCTCGCGCAGGCGGGTATCACGCTGCGGCGGAGGCTCGGCGGAAGCGACGAGGGCTGGCATCTCAAACTCCCGGTCAGCGCGGACAAACGCGAGGAACTCCGGCTCCCGCTGTCGGGCAAGCCGGACAAGGTGCCCGGGGTGCTGGCGAAGCTGGTCCGAGCGCACACCCTCGGCGCCAAACTCGTCCAGGCCGCGCACCTGCGCACCGAGCGCACGTCGTATGCCCTGCTCGACGCGAAGGGTCGCGAGGTCGCGACCCTGACCGACGACGTCGTCACCGGCGAGGCGGGCGGGGAGAAGGCGCACCTCGACCGCTGGCGGGAGATCGAGATCGAACTCTCGCCCGGCACCGATCCCGAGGTGCTCGACAGTCTGGACCAGGCTGTCGTGAAGGCGGGCGCGGAGCGGTCGAGGTGGCCATCGAAGCTCCGGCGGCTGACCGACGAGCTCGTCCCGTCGGCAGGGGGAGCGTCCGGCTCGGTACTGGCGGACTACTTCGCCGCGCAGCTGGACGTGCTGCGCCGCAACGACATCGGGGTCCGCCGGGACGCCGAAGACGCGGTGCACCAGATGCGGGTCGCGAGCAGGCGCCTGCGGAGCGGCTTGAAAACCTTCCGTCGCTCCCTTGACGCCGACGTCGCGAACGGGCTCGCCGCCGAACTCCGCTGGCTCGGTGGTGAACTCGGGCCGGCGAGGGACAACGAGGTGATGGCCGCGCGGCTGCACGCCGAGGTCAAGGCGCTTCCGGCCGAATTGGTGCTGGGCAACGTCGAGCAGCTGATGACGAGGCACTTCGCGCGCGAGGGCGAAGAGTCCAAGGCGCGGGCCCTCCGGGCACTCGACAGCAAGCGGTACACGGACCTGTTGCGAGCACTGGAAAAGATCGTCCGCAGGCCGCGGAAGATCAAGGACGGCAAGGAGGAACTGCGCAAGGCGGTCGCGCGTTCGGATCGGAAGCTGCGTGCTGCCGTCGCCGCGGCGAGCGGGCTGAAGCCCGGTGCCGAGCGGGACGCCGCGTTGCACGAGGTGCGCAAGAAGGCCAAGCGTGCCCGGTACGCCGCGGACACGGTCCGGCCGGTGACGGGCAAGAAGCTTCGAAAATGGCGAAAGAATGTCAAGGCGGTGCAAACCACGCTCGGCACGCACCACGACGTCGTGGTCACCCGGGAGGTCTTGCGGCTTCTCGGTCTCCGCGCCTACGCCGAGACCGAAAACGCTTTCACCTACGGCCTTCTGCACGGTCGATCCGTCGCCGCGGCCGAGGCCGCGCACCGGCGCTTCGCCGGAGAATGGCAAGAGCTGAGTAAAGGTTCTCGACCGAAATGGCTCAAATGAGGTAGCCCGGGTTGACCTCCCGCCCGTCGTGAGTACCGTCGTGGGGACTTGGTGGTCTGGAGAGAGGCGCCCCCAATGTTGCCTGGCCAGCGCGTACCCGGCGAATCGCCGCCCCTGGCCGTGACCACCAGCCGCCGTGATGACGGCGTCCTCATCCTCACTGCTGTGGGGGAGATCGACGCGGCCACGATCGGACGGTTCCGCACCGAGCTCACCGGTGCGTGTGGCACGGGAAATCGGGTGATCCTGGACCTTTCCGGCGTTGGTTTCCTCAGTTGCGCCGGATTGCACGCCCTCGAGGAGGCCAACGCCGCGACGCCCCGGTTCTCGGTGATCGTGAAAACCGCGCTGGTGTCACGGATTCTGGACATCAGCGGGGTCGGCGCCGTCCTCGACGTCCGGCGGGACGTAGAGGACGTGCGACTCTAGGAGGCTAACCGTCGAGTTCGACCTCGTCCGCGGCGACGTCCGGCAGCAAACCACGCCAGCGCGGATTGCGCAGGCAGCCCGCGTCGGTCCAGCCGCCGAAGACGACCTCGCCGACGATGGTCGGCCGTGACCAGTGCGCGTCCCGTGCCTGTTTGTCCGGGACGGAGCTGAACGGGGATGTCTTGCGCTCCAAGCGGAACAACCGCTGGGACAGCTCCTCGAGCTCGTCGGCGGCGAAACCGACGCCGACGTTTCCGATGTACCGCAAGCCGTCTTCGTGCGGGACACCGAGCAGCAGCGAACTGAACGTGCCCGCCCGGCTGCCCCCGCCCGGCCGCCAGCCGCCCAGTACGACTTGCTGGACCCTGGTTCCGGTGATCGAAAGCCATTCCCCGGTACGTTTTCCCGGGTGGTAAGCGGAGTTCGCCCGTTTGGCGACGATACCGGCGAGCCCGTGTTCGCGCGCCGCCCTGGCGACCGCGCCGCCGTCGCCGAGGTAGAACCGGGGGACCTGCCAATGCGGTCCGGCGAGGCCGAGCCCGTCGAGGAGTTCCCGACGTTCGACGTAAGGCGACTCTGCGCAAGAACGGCCGTCCAGGTGCAGGAGGTCGTTCACCAGGTAGAACGCCGGATAGCGCGCGGTGAGCCGTTTCGCGGAGTTCTTCGTCGCCCGTGCGCGGTGCCCGAGCCCTTCCGGACTCGGCTTCCCGCCGTCGAAGACGACGATTTCCCCGTCGAGAAAGGCTTCGGCGGCACCGAGCTGCTCGCCCAGCCCGCGGAATTCGGGGTACAGCCCGGTGACGTCGTCGCCCGAATCGTCGTAGGCGGTGATCCTGCCCCCGGAGACACGGATCAAGGTGCGGCGCCCTGACCAGTCGAATTCGTAGGCCCACTCCGCGTCTTCGCCGGTCGAGGGGAGACGCCCCGGTTTGGTCAGCATCGGGGCGAGGAACGGGGGGAGTTCCGCGCGGCCCGGTTCCGCCGGGTCGAGCCGTTTGAGCAGCCAGCCTCGATCGTTCCCGTCCTTCTTCACATTGAGGAACAGGTATTTCCCGCGTGCTCGTTTCCCGTGGAAGACGACTTCGACCTTGTGGTTGTTGAAATGCAGCGTTTCGTACCGGCCGGCGTCCCAGATCGTCATGGTGCCGCCGCCGTATTCGCCGGCCGGTATTTCGCCTTCGAAGGTGAGGTATTCCATCGGGTGGTCTTCGGTGTGCACGGCGAGGCGTTCGAGGTCCGGCGACATCGGCAGGCCCTTCGGCACCGCCCAGGAGACCAGCACGCCGTCCCGTTCGAGTCGGACGTCCCAGTGCAGGCTGCTCGCATGGTGTTCCTGGATGACGAAGAGGTCGTCGGCCCCGGTCTCCCCATCGCGATCCGGAAGGGGTTCGGGAGTCCGCCCCGGTCTGCGCTTACGGCGATATTCGCCGAGTCTCTCCGCCATGGTCGGCCAGCGCACCCCTCTCCGGATCCGGTCACGCAAGCCTAGCGCCGTTCACGGTCCGTACGGGTGATTGAAAGCCCCTTTTCCCACGGTAAGGCGGGAAAAGGGGCTTTCGGTCCGACATGGCTCAGTCGGTTTCGGCCAGTGCCTCCGCGAACTGCGCGGCGTAGAGCCGCGAGTACGCCCCTCCGGTGAGCAGCAGCGTTTCGTGATCGCCCTGCTCGACGATCGAGCCGTCCTCCATCACGAGGATGACGTCCGCGTCCCGGATGGTGGAGAGCCGGTGCGCGATGACGAAACTCGTCCTCCCTTCGCGCAGCGAATTCATCGCCCGCTGGATCAG
Source organism: Amycolatopsis speibonae (assembly GCF_042647925.1). Lineage (NCBI taxonomy): Bacteria > Bacillati > Actinomycetota > Actinomycetes > Pseudonocardiales > Pseudonocardiaceae > Amycolatopsis > Amycolatopsis speibonae. The sequence goes on along the minus strand of NZ_JBHRWK010000019.1, from coordinate 18,146 downwards.
CACCTCGGTCCGGGTGTCGACCGAACTGGTCGCCTCGTCGAGGATGAGGATCGCGGGCTTCGCCAGGAACGCCCTCGCGACGGTGATCAGCTGTTTCTCGCCTGCGCTGACCGTGCCGCCCTCGTCGTCGATCACCGTGTCGTAGCCGTCGGGCAGGGTGCGGACGAACCGGTCGACGTGGGTCGCCTTGGCCGCCGCGAGGACCTCCTCGTGCGTGGCGCCCTCGGAACCGTAGGCGATGTTCTCCGCGATCGTGCCGCCGAACAGCCACGCGTCCTGCAGCACCATTCCGGTCTTGGCCCGCAGGTCCTCGCGGTCCATCTCGGCGATGTCGACGCCGTCGAGGGTGATCCGGCCACCGTCGAGTTCGTAGAACCGCATGAGCAGGTTGACCAGCGTGGTCTTCCCCGCGCCGGTCGGACCGACGATGGCCACGGTGTGCCCCGGTTCGACGGTGAGCGACAGGTCTTCGATGAGCGGTGTGTCCGCGGCGTACCGGAAGGACACGTGCTCGAACTCGACCTGGCCGCGCACCTTCTCCACCCGCGCGGGTTCGGCGGGCTCGGGCTCCTGCTCGTCCGCGTCGAGCAGCGCGAAGACCCGCTCCGCGGACGCGATCCCGGACTGCAGCAGGTTCGCCATGCTGGCGATCTGCGTGACCGGCTGGCTGAACTGCCGCGAGTACTGGATGAACGCCTGGACGTCGCCGAGCGACAGCGTCCCGGACGCCACCCGCAGCGCGCCGATCACGGCCACCAGCACGTAGCTCAGGTTGCCGATGAACATCATCGCGGGCTGGATGGTGCCCGAGATGAACTGCGCCTTGAAGCTCGCGCCGTAGAGCGTGTCGTTGTGCTCGCGGAAGACCTCTTCGGCCTCCTCCCGGCGGCCGAACACCTTGACCAGCGAGTGCCCGGTGTACATCTCCTCGATATGCGCGTTGAGCCGCCCGGTGGTGGACCACTGCTTGATGAACTGCGGCTGCGCCTTCTTGCCGATCTTGGCCGCGACGAACACCGAAGCCGGCACCGAAAGCAGCGCGACCAGCGCGAGTACCGGCGAGATGACGAACATCATCACGAGCACACCGATGACCATCAGCAGCGAGGACACGATCTGCGCGAGGGTCTGCTGCAGGGACAGCGCGAGGTTGTCGATGTCGTTGGTCGCCCGGCTCAGCACCTCGCCGCGCGGCTGGCGGTCGAAGTAGCTCAGCGGGAGCTTGGCGAACTTCGCCTCGATCTGTTCCCGCAGTTCGAACACCGCCCGCTGGACCAGGTTCGTGGTCAGCCGCGACTGCAGGAGCGCGAAGAACGACGCCACGATGTAGAGCAGCAGCACCCACATCAGGACCTGGCCGACGGCGTCGATGTCGATCCGCTGGCCCGGTACGAAGTCGATCCCCGAGTACAGGTCGGCGAGCGTGGTGTTGCCTTCCGCCCGCAGCCCGGCGATGACCGCTTCCTTGCTCACCCCCGGGGGCATGTCCTTCGCGACGACACCCGCGAAGATGAGGTCCGTCGCCATGCCGAGGATCTTCGGGCCGACGACGCTCAGCGTGACGCTGGCGACGCCGAAGAGCAGGATGCCGTACAGCAGGGCGCGCTGCGGTTTCAGCAGGCCCAGCAACCGTTTGAACGACCCTTTGAAGTCGAGCGCTTTTTCGGCGGGCTGTCCGCCTGCGAAGGCGCCGGGGCCGCGGCCGAAACCGCCTCCGCCGGGACCAGGCCCGCGTGCCGCGCTCGCGCGCTCACCCATCGGTTTGGCCGGGGCGGTCGAAGTGTCCGCCGTGGATTCGGGCGCGCTCATCAGGCGGCCTCCTGCTCGGTCAGCTGGGACAGCACGATTTCCCGGTAGGTTTCGTTGCCGTTCATGAGTTCGGTGTGCGTTCCGTTGCCGACGACGCGGCCTTCGTCGAGCACGATGATGCGGTCGGCGTGGCGGATCGTGCTGACCCGCTGCGCGACGATGACCACGGTCGCCTCGGCGGTCTCGGCCACCAGCGCCCGCCGCAGCGCGGCGTCGGTCGCGTAGTCGAGCGCGGAGAAGGAGTCGTCGAAGAGGTAGATCTCGGGGCGCCGCACCAGCATCCGCGCGATCGCGAGCCGCTGCCGCTGCCCGCCCGAGACGTTGGTCCCGCCCTGGGAGATGGGGGAGTCCAGCCCGTCGGGCATCCGCTCGACGAAGTCCTTGCCCTGTGCCACCTCCAGCGCGTGCCACAGTTCCTCGTCGGTGGCGTCTGCCTTGCCGTAGCGAAGGTTGCTCGCCACCGTCCCGGCGAACAGGTACGGCTTCTGCGGCACCAGCCCGACGGCGTCGGACAGCACTGTCGGATGCAGTTCCCGGACGTCGACGTCGTCGACGCGCACCGAGCCGTCGGTGGCGTCCATCAACCGGGGGATCAGGTTCAGCAGCGTGGTCTTCCCGCTGCCCGTACTGCCGATGACGGCGGTCGTCTCACCGGGCATGGCCAGCAGTGAGATCTCCTGTAGCACCGGCTTTTCCGCACCGGGATAGCGGAATTCCACATCGGACAGTTCGAGCCGTCCGTGCACTTCACCGGGACTGACGGGGTTCGAGGGGAGGACGACGCTGGTGTGCGTGTCGAGCACCTCGGTGATGCGCTCGGCGCTGACCTCGGCGCGCGGCACCATCATGAACATGAAGGTGGCCATCATGACCGCCATCAGGATCTGCATCAGATAGGACAGGAAGGCGGTGAGCGCGCCGATCTGCATGCTGCCGTCGTCGATGCGCAGCCCGCCGAACCACAGCACGGCCACGCTGGAGGCGTTCATCACGAGCATGACGATGGGGAACATCAGCGCCATGAGCCTGCCGACGATCAGCGAGACGTCCAGCAGTTCGGTGTTGGCCTTGGTGAACCGCCGCCGCTCGTGGGTGTCCTTGACGAACGCCCGGATCACGCGGATGCCCATGATCTGCTCGCGCAGGATCTGGTTGATCTTGTCGATCCGCTCCTGCATCAGCCGGAACGCCGGCCGCATCTTCGCGATGATGATCCCGACCGAGACGCCGAGGATCGGCACCACGACCACGAGCAGCCACGAGAGCGTGACGTCCTGGTTCAGGGCCATGATGATGCCGCCGAAACACATGATCGGCGCGGACACCATCAGGGTGAACGCCATCAACGTCAGCATCTGCACCTGCTGGACGTCGTTGGTGGTGCGGGTGATCAGCGACGGCGTGCCGAACTGGCCGACTTCGCGGGCCGAGAAGTCCTGCACCCGGTGGAAGATCGCGCCGCGGACGTCGCGGCCGACCGCCATCGCGGTGCGGGCGCCGAAGTAGACGGCGCCGATCGAGCAGGCGATCTGCACCAGCGAAACCAGCAGCATGACGCCGCCGACACCGAGGATGTAGTCCATGTCGCCCTTGACCACGCCGTGATCGATGATGTCGGCGTTCAGCGTGGGCAGGTAGAGCCCGGCGAGGGTCTGGACGAACTGCAGCAGGACGATCAGCCACAGGTCTCGCCGGTAGGGGCGCAGGTGAATGCGCAACAGCTTCGTCAGCACAACGGTTTCTCCCCCAGTGGTGGGTAGGGTGTTACTGCTTCTTCGGTTTTCTCACCTGTTCGGGTCCGGACCCGGTGAGCGAGGGGATGCCCGCGGAGGCTTCGTGCAGGAGCACCGCGAGTGTCTCCAGAAAGGGCCCGGCGCCCTCGTGGATCAGCCAGCTGAAGAACGCGGTCTTCACCGCGGACTCCACGATCGCCGCCATCAGCCGCGCGTTCAACGCGTTTTCCACGCCCGCGCCCGCACGTTCCAGAATCGCGTCGGCCAGCACCTGCTCGACCTTGGCGTGCGCCTTGAGGAACTCGCCCTGCATCGACGGGTGCAGGAGCAGTGACCGTGCCAGCGTCACGGAGTCGCGATTCGGTTCCCCCAAGCTGCTGTAGGCCTCCAGCGTCGCGGCGCTGACCGCCTTCCACAGCTTCTCTTCGGCGGGCCGTTCACGGAGCGCCTCCCGCAGGAGTTCCTGCCGTTCGACGATGAACGAGCAGATCGCCTCCTCCTTGCTGGAGAAGTAGTTGTTGAACGTGCGCGGGGAGACTCCGACGGCGTTGGAGATGTCTTCGACGCGGACCTGTTCGACGCCCTTCTCGACGGCGAGTCTGAGCGCTGCCTCGCTCATGGCGCGACGGGCCGCGCGTTTCTTGCGTTCGCGCAGTCCGAGAGGTGCGGTCGGGTCGAGGGTCACCCCGACAGAGTAAGCAAAAGTTGCGGGGCGCGCAAATTTCTGCGCAGTCCGCACTTTTCGGACATCCCCCGTGTCGCAGGACACTCAAGATGAGCCGAATGGCCTAGTGGGCACCGCTCACCAGCCGTAACGCTTTCGAGACCGCGTCACTGCCAGCGGTTGGCCGGAAACCGACTGTGGACACGGATAGTGACTTCTGCTTGCATGACCGTCGTTGTGCTGGGGAGTGCGACATCGGTCCGGGTACGCGAAAGAGAAAGAAGTGGAAGCACATGGTGACGCGGGCTCGAGGCTTGCTTGACCGCTCACGGGTTCTTCTGGACCGTTCCAGGGTCGCCGCGGCGCAGTTCCTCGCCGCACCGCCCCGGCACGCTCCGTCGGCTCCGCCCGCCGAACTGCCGGTGGTGGAACAGCGGCCCGCCGTGGAGGCGCCGGACGCCGGCGCGCTCGCCGGCGTCTGTTCCAATGTCGCGCTGCGCGACCTCAACCTCCTCGACCAGTTGCTCGCGCAACTGGAGACGATGGAGGCGGGGGAGGACAACTCCGACCGCCTCGCCGAGCTCTACCGGCTCGACCACCTGGCGACCCGCCTGCGGCGCAATGCCGAGAACCTGCGCGTGCTCGCCGGCCGCGACGCCGACGACACGGCCGCCGGTATTTCGTCCGTGCTCGACGTGATGCGGGCCGCGATGTCGTCGATCGACCACTACTCGCGAATCACGATCGGCCGCGTCGTTTCGCTCGGTGTCGTCGGCTTCGCCGCCGAGGACGTCAGCCGGATCCTCGCGGAACTGTTCGACAACGCGGCGAACCAGTCTTCGCCGAGTTCGCCGGTCAGCGTCAGCGCGCACCTCACCGAACAGGGGAGTGTGCTGATCCGCATCGAGGACGAGGGCATCGGCATGCCGCCCGATCGCCTCGCGGCGCTGAACGAGCGCCTGGCGGCCGGTCCGGTACTCGACGACGATTCGGTGCGGCACATGGGACTCGCCGTCGTCGGCAGGCTCGCCGACCGGCACGAGATCATCGTCAAACTCGACCGCCGTACCCCGCACGGCACGGTCGCCACCGTGCTGCTGCCGGTCCCGGTGGTCTCGGAACTGGCCGAGAAGCAGTGGTCCGGCTCGCAGACCGTGGTGCTGCCGCAGGCCAGGATCACCAACGGAGCCCCCGTGGGAAACCCCGTCGCGACGCCGTCCGGGCTGCCGAGGCGCCGCCCGGCCACCTCGGTGGAACCGGAACCGGAACGCAAGCCCAGCCCGCGTCCGCGCACGGCCTTCCAGCCGCCCGCCGCCGACGGCGGCACCACGGCGAGCGGTCTTCCGCGCCGGGTTTCCCGCAGTATCAGGACTTTGCCCGACGAACCGGCCCCGCCGACCACCCCGCCCGCGGACGCGGCGGACGGGCACGAGGCGCTGCTGGCAGACCTCGATGCCTTCAGCGACGGCGAGCGCGCCGCTCTCGATGACCGGCACGAGCGTGAGACCGGAGGAAACACCCAGTGACCGCCCAGGACGCGACCACGGATTTCACGTGGCTGCTCGACGACTTCGTGCGCAAGGTGCACGGCGCCAGTCACGCGCTGATCATGTCCGTCGACGGTTTCCCTTTGACCGCTTCGGAATCGGTGTCCAGTGACGACGCCGAGCAGCTCGCCGCCATCGCGAGCGGCCTGCTCAGCCTCGCGGGCAACAGCGCCGCGCTGTTCGGCAAGGGCAACTGCGAGCAGATCATCATCCGGCTCACCCGCGGGTACTTCCTGTTCATGGGGATCGGCGCGGAGGCCGGACTCGCGGTGCTCACCGAGCCGGACTGCGACATGAAGGTCGTCGCCTACGAGATGACCCAGTTCATCACCAACGCCGGTCACGCCCTCACCCCCGAGGTGAGGGCGGGACTCCGGCAGGTCCTGACCGCCCGACGGCCGCAGGCCTGAGAATCCGGAGAAGGAAGGGATGACCGTGTCCAGCGATCAAGCTCCGGACCGGCCGGTCAAGATGCGCAGCCGCAGAATCCGGCCGTACGCGCTGACCGGCGGCCGCACCAAGAGCAGCCAGCTGCTGCTGGTGGAGACCCTGATCTCGGTTCCGCGCTATGACCCTTCGCTGGCCGAGGCGCTGATGCCCGAATCGCGTTCGCTGTACGAGCGCGCCCGCGAACGCTCGTCGATCGCCGAGCTCTCGGTGGGACTGGATCTGCCTTTGGGCGTGGTCCGCGTGCTCATCGGGGACCTCGCCACCCAGGGCGCCGTCTTCGTGCACCCGACGGCCCACGCTTACAACCACGATACGAACGTGCTCGAGAGGATCCTCGATGGACTCAAGCGCCTCCCGGTCTGACGCCGATTTGTTGGCGATCTCCGCCAAGATCGTGGTCGCCGGTGGATTCGGCGTTGGCAAGACGACGTTCGTCGGCTCCGTCTCCGAGGTCCCGCCCCTGAGCAACGAAGCATGGATGACCGAGGCAGGTGCCGGGGTCGACGAGCTGGTGCCGCCCGGGACCAAATCCACGACCACGGTCGCGATGGACTTCGGCCGGATCACCCTGCGTGAAGACCTGCTCCTGTACCTGTTCGGCACCCCCGGCCAGGCTCGCTTCTGGTTCCTCTGGGACGACCTCTCGCGCGGCGCGCTCGGCGCCGTCGTGCTGGTCGACACCAGCCGGATCGACCAGTCGTTCGCCGCGATCAACTACTTCGAGAACGACTCCGAGCTGCCGTTCATCGTCGCGGTCAACCAGTTCGAGGGGACGGCGGTGCACGACCTCGACGAGGTCCGCGACGCGCTGGCGCTGTCCCCGGACATCCCGCTGGTCACCTGCGACGCCCGCGACCCGAAGTCGGCGGTCGCGACGCTGCGGGAACTGGTGTCCCACACGCTGTCCCTCGCGGTGGTCTCCGGACCGGGTCGGGAATTTGCTTCACTCAGCTGAACAGTTCTGGGAGGAACGTCGAGGATGCGCAAGGTTCTGATCGTCGGTGCCGGGCAGTCGGGGCTGCAGCTGGCCTTGAGCCTGCTGAACCACGACTACGACGTCACGGTGATGTCGGCGCGGACACCGGACGAGATCCGGTCCGGCAAGGTGATGTCGACCCAGTGCATGTTCCACTCCGCCTTGCAGCACGAGCGGGACCACAAGCTGAACCTGTGGGAGGCCGAGACCGTCCGAGTAGAGGGACTCGGCGTGTCCATCGCCGGACCGGACTCCAGCCGCGTGCTGGACTGGTTCGCGCCGCTGGAGCACTACGCGCAGTCGGTGGACCAGCGGGTGAAGATGGCGGCCTGGCTGGAGCTGGTGGAGGATCGCGGCGGCAAGGTCGTCATCCACGGCGTCACCACCTCGGATCTCGCGCCGCTGGCGAAGCTGTATGACCTGGTCGTCATCGCGGCGGGCAAGGGTGAGCTGGTCCAGCTGTTCGACCGGATGCCGGAGCGTTCGCCGTACACCGAACCGCAGCGCGCGCTTTCGCTCGCCTACGTGCACGGCCTCGAGCCCCGGCCCGAGCACCCGGACAAGGCGGCGGTGCGCTTCAACATCATCCCCGGTGTGGGCGAGCTGTTCATGATCCCCGCGTACACGCTGAGCGGGAATTGCGACATCCTGTTCTTCGAGGGCGTCCCCGGCGGGCCGCTCGACTGCTGGGGCGACCGGCCTACCCCGCAGCAGCATCTCGACAGGATCCTGTCGCTGATGAAGCAGTTCCTCCCGTGGGAGTACGAGCGCTCGCGCAACGCCGTGCTGACCGACGAGAAGGCGACGCTGGCCGGCGGGTACACGCCGGTCGTGCGGAGCGCGGTCGGCAAGCTGCCGTCGGGGACCGCCGTACTCGGCATGGCCGACGTCGTGGTGGCCAACGACCCGATCACCGGCCAGGGTTCGAACAACGCGAGCCACTGCGCGGCGTCCTATCTGGACTCCATCCTCGAACGCGGCGACAAGCCGTTCGACGAGGAATGGATGACGGCGTCGTTCGAGAAGTACTGGGAGTACGCCCAGCACGTCACGACGTGGACCAACGCGATGCTGCAGCCGCCGCCCCCGCACGTGCTCCAGATCATCGGCGCGGCGGGGGAGAAGCCCGCCGTGGCGCAACGGTTCGCGAACGGGTTCTCCGATCCGACCGACTTCCAGCACTGGTTCTTCGATCCCGCGAAGGCGGAGAAGTACCTGGCCGAAGCCTGATTCGAAGACCGCGGCAGTCCTGCGACCGGGTTCGCGGGACTGTCGCGGTGAGCCGTTTCGGGTTAACGTTGTCACCGTGCGTGAGTACGGCAGGTGACGGCGGCGGAGGTGCGGCGCGATGCGTTCGATGTGGAAGGGCTCCGTGTCCTTCGGGCTGGTGAGCATCCCGATCCAGCTCTACGCGGCCACCGAGAACAAGAACGTCTCGCTGCGCCAGGTGCACGAAGCCGACGGCGGCCGAATCCAGTACAAGCGGTTCTGCACGATCGACGGCGAGGAAGTGCCCTACGCCGAGATCGCCAAGGGCTACGAGCTGCCCGACGGCGAGATGGTCGTGCTCACCGACGAGGACATGTCCGAGCTGCCACTGGCGTCTTCGCGGGCGATCGACGTGCTCGAGTTCGTGCCGCTGGAGTCGATCGACCCGATCCACTTCGACAAGACCTATTACCTGGAACCGCAGAAGAACGCCGTCAAGCCGTACGTGGTTCTGCGTGACGCGCTGGAGAAGGCGAGCCATGTCGCGATCGCGAAGGTGGCCATCCGGCAGCGGGAGACGCTCGCGATCCTGCGGGTGCACAGCGACGTCCTGATGATGACGACGATGCTGTGGCCCGACGAGGTCCGTGTCCCGGACTTCGGCTTCCTGCACGAGGATCCGCCGCAGGTGCGGCCGCAGGAACTGACGATGGCGGGTTCGCTGATCGACTCGCTGTCGGAGCCGGTGTTCGAGCACGAGAAGTACACCGACTCCTACCGTGAGGCGCTGGAGGCCATGATCGAGGCCAAGGCCGCGGGGAACGAGACGGCGAAACCGAAGGCCGTCGGCGCGAAGGCCGACGTCGTCGACCTCATGGAGGCCTTGCAAGCCAGCGTGAGCGAGGCGAAGAAGAGCCGGAAACCGTCGACGGCCAAGAAGGCCACCGCCGCCAAGAAACCCGCTTCCGGCAAGCGGACCCCCAAGAGCGCCTGACTCTCCTTTGTGGACAGTTGTGCCCGGCATCACCCGGCCGGGTCCCGCGACACGCCGCCTCTATGCCAGGATCTGTCGTCCCTCGGTGGTAGTAAGGCAATCGAGGAGAACTTTTCCGGAGCGATCTTCGACCTGATCGCGGGAGGCGGCATGAGCATGGAGTGCGCGTTCTGCACTGGCGGACTCGACCACTGCCACGGAACCCTGGTGGTCCACCTCGACGGTGGATTCGCCGAATGCAGCGAAGACGGCTGCGTCGACCTCGACTTCGCCCGGCACACGCTGACGATCGACTGCTTCGACGTCGACGGCGGCTGCTCGTGCGCGGAGGTGTCGGCTCAGCTGCTGTTACGAGCTTCTTGACCGGCGGTCAATACACCAGTCCCGCCCGATTCGGGTGATCAGGACCGATTGCCACTCGAAGGTGTATGCATTCGTGTACATAGTGGCCGGACATGTGTTAACTATGACGGGGTCCTCCGGCTCTCCCTCCCCCTCGGAGCCGGGGGACCCCTTCATGTCACGGTGCTTCCTTCGCGGTGTCGTGGATCGAAGGGCCTTCAGAGGTGCGGATCGCGTCCCAAACCCCGTCTCCGTCCGCGTAGTCACTCGCGGGAAGTGCTCCCAGCGGACCTAGGACGTCGTCGCCCGCTCCGGCCGCCGCGGCGGCCCGCAGGAGTTCGTCGCGTCCGCACGGGTAGCTCGCCTCCGCCAAGTACGGGCGAGGATCCGTTCCGGCCATCGGTTCTCCCTCCTTCTTCTCGTCCAGGCCGGATACCCGGTGGGCGGACGACGAAAACAGACCGGGCATCCGACGTGGGGGAACGTCGGATGCCCGGTCCGTTTCAGCGCTGGTACCGGTCTCGGGTAAATGCTCAGTACCAGTGGGCGCGACCGCCGATGGCCTTCCCGGTGTTCCCGAGAACGGCCAAGATGATGCCGATGACCGCGAGCGCGATCCCGATCGAGTACAGAACAGGGATGCTGGCGATGACACCGATGACAATCAGGATGACGCCGAGAATGATCACGGGGGCACCTTCTCCTTCGTAGTCGTCCGGCCTCATGCTGCCGGGGTGTGGCTACTCAAGGGATTCCCGCTTCATTCGGTGAGAAACAGGTCCATCCGGCCGAAATTTTCACGCATTCGGCCTAGTGACTCCTGGGTGATGTGGGGTTCTGGCTGCGGTTGATCGCAGGCCGGGTCCGTGAAGGGCCCCTTGCCTACGCTGAAGGTAGGGAGGGAGGCCTTCGCTACGTTCGTGATCGCCACGCTCGCCCCAGACGCACCAGCAGTCACGGCGGATGCGCGTGAAGGCCCCCTTCCCTCGGCTCAGCCGAGGAAACTCGACCTTCACGTCCTGCAGGCGACCAGGGTGCCGAGCCGTGGAAGGGCGCGTATCTCGTGAGTGGCGATTCGGGTTGGCGCGGGCCGGTATTCGCCTACCTGCCGCTGACCTGCGCGACGGTGGCGATCCCGGCGGATGCCAGGTCGACGGTGAAGGATTTGGGACCTTGAACGTCCCAAATCCTTCACCGTCGCGAGGTCACCCCGTCCCGAACCTTGATCAACGGAAGATCGGGACGTTGAGTGTCCCGATTCCTCCATCGTCGCGAGGATGTACCGGCCGACGGGCGGGTAAGCAACTACGGGTCCACCAGAACCCGAATCGCCACTCACGAGGCGGCAAGACCTCAGTACCGGTAGTGGTCCAGCTTGTACGGGCCTTCGACGTCCACGCCGATGTACTCGGCCTGGCGCTTGGTCAGCGTCGTCAGCCGGACGCCCAGCGCGTCGAGGTGCAGGCGCGCCACCTTCTCGTCGAGGTGCTTCGGCAACACGTGGACGTCGGTGGCGTACTCGCCCTGCTTCGTGAACAGCTCGATCTGCGCGATCGTCTGGTTGGTGAAGGAGTTCGACATCACGAAGCTCGGGTGGCCGGTCGCGTTCCCGAGGTTCATCAGCCTGCCCTCGGACAGCACGATGATCGAGTGAGCTTCGCGGTCGGCCGTCGCGGGGAAGACCCACTCGTGCACCTGCGGCTTGATCTCGATCTTCTGGATGCCCGGGATCTTCGCGAGGCCGGCCATGTCGATCTCGTTGTCGAAGTGCCCGACGTTCGCGACGATCGCGTTGTGCTTCATCTTGGCCATTTGGTCGGCCATGATGATGTCGAAGTTGCCGGTGGTGGTGATGAAGATGTCGCCGCGCTCGACGACGTCGTCGAGTTCCACGACGTCGAGGCCCTCCATCGCCGCCTGCAGCGCGCAGATCGGGTCGATCTCGGTGACGACCACACGGGCGCCCTGGCCCCGCAGCGATTCCACCGCGCCCTTGCCGACGTCGCCGTAGCCGCAGATGACCGCGACCTTGCCCGCGATCATCACGTCGGTGCCGCGGTTGAGTCCGTCGATGAGCGAGTGACGGATGCCGTACTTGTTGTCGAACTTCGACTTCGTCACCGAGTCGTTCACGTTCATCGCCGGGAAGAGCAGTTCGCCTTCCTTGGCGAGCTTGTAGAGCCGCTTGACGCCGTTGGTGGTCTCCTCGGTGACCCCGCGGACCTCCTTGGCGATGCGGGTGAACCGGCCGGTCTCCTTGGTCAGGCTCTGGCGCAGGGTCTCCAGCACGAGGCCGTACTCCTCGCCGTCCTCCTCGGTCGCCTGCGGCACGGCGCCGGCGGCCTCGAACTCGACGCCCTTGTGGATCAGCAGGGTCGCGTCGCCGCCGTCGTCGAGGACCATGTTCGGGACGAGGCCGTCACCGAAGTCGAAGAGCTGGTCGGTGCACCACCAGTACTCGGCGAGCGTCTCGCCCTTCCAGGCGAACACGGCCGAGCCCGAGGGCTTCTCGACGGTGCCGTCCGGGCCGACGACGACGGCCGCGGCCGCCTCGTCCTGCGTGGAGAAGATGTTGCACGACACCCAGCGCACCTCGGCGCCCAATGCGACGAGCGTCTCGATCAGCACGGCGGTCTGGACGGTCATGTGCAGCGAACCCGCGACCCGCGCGCCCTTCAGCGGCTGCGAGTCGGCGTATTCGCGGCGTAGCGCCATCAAGCCGGGCATCTCGACCTCGGCGAGGCGCAGCTGCTTGCGACCGGCCTCGGCGAGGGAGAGGTCGGCGACGGCGAATTCGATCCCGTTGACCTTGGACAGGGTGGGGCTCACTGGTTCTCCATTCATCAGGGAAGGCAAGGCGGAGCGGTCCTTCTCGCCGGTGGCGGGAAGAACGGTGTCAGTGCGGGGGTTCAGCGCACGGCCTCGACGACGACGGCCGGAAAAGGGTTCTGACGCAAGAAAGGCACCTCCGCGGTGGGAGGCGCCCTTACGTCTGTCGCAGCGGGCCGAGCGTGGCGGAAGAATTCCGTCGCAGCGCCTCTCGGCCCGGAACCAGGATGGCAAAGCGCCGCGAGCGCTGTCAAGGCGACGTGGGCCGCGCCGCCGCCGAGAGGAATTCGGCCCGGACACCCAGCAGGCGGACCGGTCTGGCGAGATCGAACAGGTCGAGGACGGCCAGCGCCGCCTTCTCGATCTCGGCCGGGTCCGCGGTCGGTGCGGACAGGGTCACGCTGTGCGTATGGGTCAGGAACGGCGCGAACCGCACCTTGACCGCGACCCGCGCGGCGGGCCTGCCTTCCTCGGCGACGTCCTGTGAGACCCGTTTCGCCAGCGCGACGACCTCGGTGGCCATGGCCCCGGGATCGGTCAGGTTCTGCTGGAAGGTCGTCTCGCGGCTGCGGGACCGTGCCACGTAAGGCGTCGCGGTGACCTCGGTGTCGCCGATCCCGCCGGCGAGGATCCGGTACCACGGGCCGAGCTTCGGGCCGAACCGGGCGGCGAGGTCCGCCGGGTCGGCGCCCGCCAGCTCCAGCACGGTGCGATAGCCGGCCTCGGCGAGCTTCTTCGTGGTCTTGGCGCCGATGCCCCACAGTGCGTCCGACGGCTTCTCGGCCATGACGTCCCACCAGTTCTCCTGGACGAGACGGAAGATCCCGGCCGGTTTGGCGAAACCGGTGGCGAGCTTGGCGCGCAGCTTGTTGTCCCCGACACCGACCGAACAGGACAGCCCGGTCTCCTTGGCCACCGCCAGCCTGATGTCGGCGGCTAGTGCTTCGGGGTCGTCGGTGGTGACGCCGAGGAAGGCTTCGTCCCAGCCGAGCACCTCGACCACCACCGGGAACTCCCGCAGCGTCGCCATCACCCGATCGGAGACTTCTTGGTACGCGGGCGCGTCCGTGGCCAAGAAGATCGCGTCGGGACAGCGTTTCGCGGCGGTTCGCAACGGCATCCCGGACCGGATGCCGAACTCCCTCGCCTCGTACGACGCCGTCGCCACCACGGCCCGTTCGGCCGGATCGCCCGTGCCGCCGACGATCACGGGTCTGCCGCGCAGCTCAGGCCGCCGGGCGATCTCGACCGCCGCGATGAACTGGTCGAGGTCGACGTGAAGTACCCACTCCCGGTCGGCCATGCCGGGAGTTTAGGACCGTCCGGCGATCTCGTCGCGCATCCGCTGCTCGTTCTCCTGCAGCTCCGGCGTGAAGTTCTCACCGAAGTCCTCGGCTTCCAGGATCTTGCGGACCTCGAGCACGGTGTCACCGGTCGGGGGAGTGGGGCAGCGCTTCGCCCACTCGATCGCTTCGGCGCGTGACGGGACATCGACGATCCAGAAGCCGCCGACGAGTTCCTTGGCCTCGGTGAACGGGCCGTCGGTGACCGTGGACCCGGCGGCGGTGAGCGTGACCCGCGCGCCTTTCGAGCTCTCCTGCAGGCCTTCGCCGCCCACCAGCACTCCGGCGTCGAGCATGTCCTGGTTGAACTTCGCCATGGCGGTCAAGGCTTCCATCGGCGGCATCTTCCCGGCTTCGGAATCCTCGTCCGCCTTGATGATGATCATGAACCGCATGCGTCTTCCTCCCAGTGAACCGGACGTATCGCCCGGACTCTACCGGCGGGCGGGAAGACGATCAGTCGCGCCCGAACCGGGACAGGTGCACGATCACCGCCGTGGTCACGGTGATCATCCCGGTCAGCAAGAGAGCGGGACTGTTCAGCACCATGCCCAGCAGCATCAGCAAGCCCGCGGTGATGTCGAGACTCAGGACGACCGCCAGCCGGACCAGGGGAGGCCGCGCGGGCTTTCCGGAGCGGAGCCGGGCGGCCAGCGTCGGCTCGGTGAGCTCGAACCAGCGCTCGATCTTCTCCAGCTCTTGCCGATCGTGATGGCTCAGCATCGGTTTCTCCTTCGGCGCGCCCCGCCCGTCGACATCCACGGAATACCCAGGCGCAAGGCGAGGTAAGCATCGAATTTCGCGAAATTTCGTATAACGGCCTATACGTCTCGGCGAACGGAACACCCCTCATAGGCTGAATGGTTGCGCCATTGGTGGTTTCGGCACGCGGAAAGATCGTCAAGAAGTGGCGTGATCGGTAGTTTCTGCGCTTGTGGCCACGGCGGCCGCAAGCTGCTCCATCCGGGAGGACGCGCGCGATGACCATACCCACCGAACCGATCGGCAGCATTCCCCGTCCGGCCTATCTCATCGAAGCGCTCGGTGAGCATTCGGCCGGACGGCTCGACGCCGACGGGCTCGGCGAGTTGCGGGAAAAGGCCCTCGTCGACACCATCAAACGCTTGGAGGAGACCGGTTCGCCGGTCATCACCGATGGCGAACAGGGCAAGCCGAGCTTCGCCACCTACCCGTTGGCGGGTCTCGCGTCGCTGGCGCCGGACGGCGTCGTCATCCCCTTCGCCGACGGGCACACCCGGCAGCTTCCGAGGCTCACCGCCGGGCCTTTCCGCTATCAGACCTATGCCGACGCCTATCTGCGCGAGGCCAAGAAGCACGCGACCAAACCGGTGAAGCAGGCGGTGATCGCGGCTTCGGCGATCGGGCTCGTCTATCCCGGTGAAGAATTGGCCGGATATGACAAAGAACAGTTCATCGCCGACCTGGTGAATGAAGCCGAGGCCGATATCCGCCGCAGTCTCGACGCGGGGGCGGACAGTGTTCAGATCGACTTCACCGAGGGCAGGTTGTCCCTGAAGCTCGACCCGTCCGGGGGATTGCTGCAGTCCTTTGTGGACCTGAACAACGCCGTGCTCGACCGGTTCTCCGAGGAGGAACGGAAGAAGATCGGCGTGCACACCTGCCCGGGTGGGGACCAGGACTCGGTGCACAGCCTCGACGTCGACTACGCCGGGCTTCTGCCGACGTTGTTCCAGCTGAAGGTGGGCAACGTCTACGTCCAGCTGGCCAGCGAGGCGGATCCCGATCGGGCGCTGCGGGTGATCGCCGAGCACTCCCGTCCGGAGCAGCGGATCTTCGTCGGCGTGACCGATCCGATCGACCCGCGCGTCGAAACCCCCGAAGAGGTCCGGGACCGGGTTCTCCGGGCGGCGCGGTTCATCCCGCCGGACAGGCTGGGCACCTGCGACGACTGCGGGTTCTCGCCGTTCGCCGACGACACCTCGACGTCGCGGGAGACCGCGTTCGCCAAGATCGCCGCCCGTGTCGAAGGCACGCGCCTCGCCGTCGAATCCCTCTGACGCCGTGTGACGGGCACCTTCGTTCAGTTCTGGACCGCGACGCGGATCCCGAGCCCGACCAGGAAGGTGCCCATCACCGCGTCCATCGCGCGACGCACCCGGCCGGAGCCGAAGAACCGCCGCAGTGAACCGACCAGCGTCGCCAGGGTGAAGGTCCACACCACGGCCACCGTCGTGGCCAGCACAGCCAGCTGCAGGGTCTGCCCGGTCGAGGCCGAATGCGGAAGGAACTGCGGGATCAGCGCGAGAAAGAAGACCGCGACCTTCGGGTTGAGCAGATTGGTGAGCAGGCCCTGGCGGAACGTTTCCCTGGGCGCGAGGACGGGCGCCACCTTGTCCTTGAGGTCGCTGTAGTCGCCGCGGCGCACCGCCAGCCACGCCTTGACGCCGAGGAAGACCAGATACGCGGCGCCGATCAGCTTGACCACGGTGAAGGCGATCGCGGATACGGTGAGGACCGCCGCGACGCCGAGCGCGATCGCGACCACCCAGACGAAGACGCCGAGCGCGATGCCGAGTCCGGCGGCGATCCCGGCCTTGCGCCCGCCGAGGATCGCGCTGCGGGTCACCACCAGGAAATCCGGGCCCGGTGCCATCGCGCCGAGCAGGCAGATCAAGACGAACGAAAGTGCGGTGGCCCCGGAGATCATTCCCCGATCCTATCCGGCTGTTCGACGTCCCTGGCCATGACAGCGCCCGGAAGATCGACGCCGTCGGGCGTCGTCACCGTCACCCGTTCGACTTCGGTGAAGCCGAACGACAGGTACAGCGGGACACCGGGCATGGTCGCGGTCAGCGTCAGCGAGGTGAACCCCTCGGCTTTCGCCGCGAGACGGCACGACTCGAGGATCGCGCGCCCCAGCCCGCGCCGGGTCCAGTCACCGCGGACGAACATGGCGCGCACTCGTGCCGGTTCGATGGCCGGGTCGAGCGGGCGTTCGTCGTCGGCCGCGTCGCCCGCGCCGGCGTGCGTCTTGTTGCGCCTGCTCCAGCCTCCGCAGGCGACGATCTCGCCGTCCGCCTCGTGCACGAAGTAGGTGCCGTCCTCGATCAACCGCAGGTCGATGGCCGCGATGTGCTCCGCCGCGCTCGCGGTCTGCGTCTCGTCGTAGAAGCGGGGGAACAACTCCAGCACCGAGGCCCGCATCAGCGCCGCGATGGCCGGCGCGTCGGCGAGGGTGGCCGTCCGCTGTGGCGGCGTGTACGTCGTCATGCTGCGGAAGATAGCCAACGGCGACGGCCGCGCCTATCGGATAATCGCGGGGTGATCACCGATGACGGCTGTGAGCTGTGGACTTCGGCGACCGGCCGGGGCGAACCGATCCTGTGCTGCCACGGCGGCCCGGGCCTGTGGGACATGTTCGGCACCCTCGATCCAGGCCCGGGGTTCCGGCTGATCCGGTGGGACCAGCGCGGTGCCGGCCGCTCGGAGGCGCGCGGCCCGTACACGCTGGAGCGGATGGTGGCCGACGTCGACGCCGTCCGTGAGTGGCACGGACTCGACCGCGTCCCGGTGCTCGGGCATTCGTGGGGCGCTCATCTCGGTCTCCTCTATGCCCTCGCGCATCCGGAGCGGGTGAGCGCGCTCGTCTACGTGTCGGGGGTCGGCCTCGGTCACGACTGGCATCCGGAGTTCGAGCGGAACTTCGAGCGGGCGCTGGGGGAGCGGTATTCGCGGTGGGCCGAGCTTCGCGAGAAGGATCGCGACGAGGCCGAAGAACGTGAACTCGCTGTGCTGCAGTGGACGGCCGATTTCGTGGCGGAGGGCGCACGTCATGCCGAGGCGATGGCGACGCCCTGGTTCCCGATCAACTACGAGGCGAATGCCGCGCTGAGCGAGGAAATGCGGACGGTGTCGGAATCCGCGCTCGTCTCGGCTTGCCGGTCGCTGCCGGTGCCGACGCTGATCGTGGACGGGATGGCGGACAACCGGCCCCGATGGGCCGTCGACTCGCTGGAACGGGCATTGCCCTCGGTGACCCGGGTGCGGCTGCCCGGTGTCGGCCACGTGCCGTGGCTGGAGGCGCCGGACGAGTTCCGCGCCGCGGTGGTCGCTTTCCTGGATGGTCGCCCGGGGGTGTCATGAAAGGGGCTTTCAGGACGAAAAATGATGCTGTTGGTTTTCTCTGGTCAGGCGGCTGGGGTGAGGGAGAGGTGGCGGACTGGGCTGGTTCGTGTGGTGGCGCGTAGGGTTCCGATGAGCCAGGCGCC